>DMMN01000277.1 GCA_003453835.1 Bacteroidota bacterium
CGCAGCGTGAATGAGAGCGTTTGACAACCATCTGAAAGTCCCGGAGGGACGTGATATTTATAACACGATCCCCAAAACAAGGATCAAGCTCCGTCAGGAGCGGGATGAAATATCAAAAGCAATTGAATTGCAGACACCGTTACCCAAAGATACACGAAAGAAGACGACCGAAGAAACATTGCTTGCCGGTACGTAGAGTAGACATCGCGCTCCTCTGGAGCTCGAAGCTTTTTGGAGAGCCCTATTATAAACATCGTAGCTCCTACGGAGCCGTTCGTACAAAGAAGCTGACCAGTTACCTTTATCATTACAAATGTGTGCGCCAACTGTGGTAACATACTGAGGGGTTACCTCTGTGCCGCTTCCTCACTCCGTCACCGCTCCATATTTGCGCAGCATGGCGACAAGAGTCCCTGCGGTTTCTCCTCCACGCCCCTCGACGATTTGAATCGGGGTCAATCCTTCTTTATTCTCTACGTCCACATCTGCCCCCCGCATCAAGAGAAGTGGCAGCACTTCCAGTCTGTTGTCGTGAGAAATCGGAGTCAATGCCCAGAGGAGTGGGCTGCGACCCGTTTCGTCGACGTGATTTACGTCAGCTCCCTTATCCAACAGCATTTTGACAACCTTCGGGAGTGAATAGAAACATGCCTTATGAAGAGGGCCCCAGTCTTGAGAGACCTCTCGAATATTCGGATCTGCACCCACCATGAGAAGCGACTCGACGTAGTCGGGTCGCTCGTACTCGATGGCCCACATCAAAGCTGTCTGGCCATCGCCATCTTGTTGATTTACGTTGGCGCCTTTACGAATGAGAAATGACACCAGCTCCGTTCGCCTGTATCGAACAGCAAGGTGGAGCGGTCGCCAGCCAAACTCGTCTTTCGCGTACAGAAGATTCCGCTCGCGCTCGATCATCCGCGTAACGTGATCGGTCTTCCCGGCTTTGATCGCCTCAAGTATCTCGCGACCCCGCTCCGGATCAACCACAGGCTCGTCTGCCTCCTTTTGATCATCGCATGAAATCATCGTCAGGGCGGAGAAGATTAAAACGCGGGTGATCATGATTGCAGGCGCCCCCGGAAGCAAGAACGGGTGAGCTGAGATGAAACGTGCGCGAGGGAGCGGCATCGCTCTTTCCTCCCAGAAGTGGCTTTTGTGAGATTCGACTCGCTTTGGGTATCGGAAGGTAGGAGAAATTCGATGAAATTCAATGCGCATAGTTCTCTTCTGGAGAACGTTGAAGATGCCCTTCCCCGGGGTTTTGAGCCGGTTGCGGGAACACACCGACACGCATCCGCACCTCGCTTGCTTTCAAGCAACTATCGCTTCTCCCTCGCATTTCGTATATTGCCCGCCGCGGAATTGCTCGATCAAAGTAAGATACGACCGAGATGATCATGGGGAGAAACACACGGGGCAGACCATCTTCGCTTCGCTGCCTTCAACGTTCCTTGCCGGAGCACGACTCGCAAGCAAAATGAAAACCCTGTGTCTCGTAAGGCACGCAAAGTCGAGCTGGAAACGTGAATTGTTGACGGATATCGATCGCCCGCTCAACAATCAAGGGATGCGCGACGCGTCATTGATGGGAAGGGTGCTGCGGAAGAAGAACATCCAGCCAGATCTGCTCTTGGCAAGTCCTGCGAAGCGAGCGTTCGATACGTCCGTCATCATTGCACAGGAGTTGGCGTATCCTGCCGACAAGATTCGAATAGTGAAAAGGCTCTACCTGGCGCGGATCGACGAGATCCTCATGGTCATTCAAGACCTGGACGATCACTGTAACACCGCGGTTCTGGTCGGTCACAATCCCGGGCTCACTCGTCTCGCAGAACTCCTCGTTGAGGATCCTATTTCAGAAATCCCGACCACGGGTATCCTCTGCTTCGACTTCGCCGGTGCATCATGGAAACACATTGCACCCGGTTCAGTTTCCTTGCGGTTCTTTGAGTATCCAAAACGAAAGGAATGAGCAAACCGGCACGGCTTCCGACGCCCGGAAGGTGGTTGCGTCGTGTCGTCATTCATGCTCATGGACGCCCGACAAGAAACCGGCGAGCCAACATCCCGGAGATTGGAAACTCATTTGTGAGGATGGTTGATCGCTCGTCGTAGGCGCCACGCTTGGTGCACGGAGTACACGACCGGGACGACCACCAGCGTCAGCAACATCGAGGAGATAAGCCCGCCGATTGTCCCAAGCGAAAGAGAGTACCAGAGACTGGTTCTTTCGCCCATGATCAGCAACGGCAGAAGTCCGCCTATCGTCGTCAGGGTTGTCATCAATACCGGACGCAACCTCCGTGATGAGGCCTCGGCCAGGGTCTCCACCGTGTAGCCTTCCGCTTCGATTCTCCTGGAGAGATAGTCGACGAGGACGATCGAGTTTGTCACGACGATTCCAATGAGCAAGACGATTGCCGCGTAGCCGCCTCTCCCAAACGGTGTGTCCGTAAGGTAATACGCCACGAAGAGCCCGATGAGCGAAAACGGGACTGAGAGGATGATGATGAACGGCTTCACGAACGATTCGTAGAGCGAGGCCGTAATCATGAAAACAATGACAAGCCCGAAGAACGCAATCCAGAGAAGCGAGAGTTGGCTCTCTTCCGTGAGCCAGAAGAACGAGGACGACCGGTCGAAAAGGTACCCGCTGGGGAGCGGCGTGGCTTTGATTGCCGCATCCACAAACCGATCGCCGAAGCGATAGGGCCCCTTGTATTCGAACGATATCCAACGGAGGTACTGCTGGTTCTCACGGGCAATTTTCGCGGGCATCTGCCGCTCTTCAATGCGTATCAACTCCGATAAGCGAACCTGCTCCCCGTTGGCATTCACCACCACCGCCTGACGCAAATCGTGTACGGAGAGCTCTTGATACCCGGCGACCTTTACGGCGTAGGGGACCCGCTCTCCGCGAATGTTCAGCTCACTGTGCTCGATCGCTCCTCTTGTGTACGACCTCACTGCCCGGATCACGTCGACAACGGTCAGGCCATGTCGTGCAATCGCGTCACGATCCACCATCACCACCAGTTCATACATCTTGCTCCAACGACCAAAGGAGCGATCGATGTCCACCTCGGCAATCCTCGGGTTCCGCTCGATCTTCTCCCGAAACGTCTCCGCGATCTCTTTCACTTTATTATAGTTGTACCCCAGCACTTTGACGTAGAAACTCGGCGCGGATTCTCCTCCACTGTAGAATCCGGGACCGAACCCTGATACCGAGACGGACGCACCCCCCGTTTGGACAGCAAAGAGGACGAGGCGATTCTTCAACTCGAACGGAATTGCCGTGTTCGCGGCAGAATCGGCAATATCGACGCGCACGACTGCGTAGTCTGAATGCACGCGAGTCGTCACTTTGTCGATCCCCTGACCATTCAGCAACACGTCCCGCTCGACATCGAGGGCAACCCGATTATAGCGCTCAATTTCCGTTCCCTGCGGAAACCACACGCCGACGATCAGATACGTCTGCGATCCGAAATCCCACACCTCTCCTTTTGAGACCTTCGAGAAGAAGAGATACGACGTTCCGCCGAGGGCATAGTTCACATAGGATCTTACCGACTGATACGTCTCGCCTCCGAACGACTTGTTATAGAGTGCTGCCAACGCGTTTTCAGATTCGATCTTCTCAGGCAACAACCATACGGGAAGTCCGAAGAGCCAAATGGTAATTGCGATGACCAGTCGCTTCCTCAGAAGAGCGACACGAAGAAGCGATTGATAGAGATTGGAGGCCTCTGCTCCAAGACGGTCAAGGATTCCGTAAAACGTCCTGCCCGAAGAGATATTGGCGGTTGCCACCGGGATGAGCGTGAAGGAAACAACGAGCGACATGAGGAGCGAAACACCGACCGCCAGACCAAAATCAAAGAAGTATGGCTTCAGATCTGGCGGGAGGAATTGCAGCGGAAGCAGCGCGCCGACCGTTGTGAGCGTTGAAGCCACCACCGAAAGCGCGATCTCGGAGACCGCGTGCTCTATCTTCGGGAGCCGCCCTGCAGTGCCATCCTGCAAATGGCGGTTGATGTTCTCCAGCACGACGATGGAATCATCCACTAGCCGGCCAAAGCCGAGGACGAGTCCCGCCAGTGTCAACAGGTTCAATCCGACACCGAGCAACCAGAAGAACAACATCGTCCCGGCCAGCGAAAAGAGAATTGACGAGAGCACGAGCAGGGGCGCAATCAGGTTTCGCAGGAAAAGAAGAAGGACAAGAAAGATGCAAACGAGCGAGATGATGATCTCCAGGTACAGCTTCCCGAGCTCCTTGCGCATCTGCTCACTTTTGTCCGATGCTTTGCTCAGGCTGAATCCGGGCGGAAAGCCGGTTCTGAGAACTTCCAGTTTCTGAAACACCGCCTCCGCCAACGCGAGCGTGTTCGTGTGCGGCTCCTTGTCGATCACAAGAGTGATCGTCGGTTTGCCGTTGATGCGGTAGAAGCTTCTCGGTTCGGCACGACCATCCCTCACCGATGCAACATCGCGCATTCGAATCGGTGCGCCTGCAGCGGTTCTTGTGATGACGACCTGTTCGATATCTTGAAGAGTTACTGACTCATTGCGGACCGCGATCAGGGTTCGTCCCTCCCCTCCCGCAAACGCTCCAACCGGAGCGCTGAAGTGCAACTCCCGCAGCCGCGCGGTGAGCTCATCCGATCTGAGTCCGAGCGCAACGACTTTGGCGGGATCGACCTCTACTTGGAGCTCTCGACGCTCGCCTCCAAGAACCTGGACATTTGAGATTCCTTTGATTGACATGAGCGGTGGACTGATCGACTCTTCGGCATACTTGCGCAACTCATGGGGAGCCTTCTCACCCGAGAGCGAGTAGGAAAGAAATCCCTGAAGATCCCGGAGGTCTTTTGGTACATATCGCTGAATAACGGGAGGCAACGCGCCCGGCGGAATCGTTTCGGCAAATGCAGCGAGTTTTTCGTTCAACTCGAGGCGGGCAAAGTTGATGTCGGTCTTCTGCTCGAACTCGATGTCGACCGTCGATCGTCCCTCTTCCGATGTCGAGCTGACCTTGCGCACTCCCTGCACCGTATTGGCGATCTCCTCGATCGGCGCGGTGATAAATTGTTCGACCGTCTCCGGTGACGTGCTTCCCCACGATGCCAGGACAGAGAGTCGGGGAAACTCTTTTGAGGGCGCAAGTTCGAGCGGAAGGCGGGTGAAGGCGAAGATCCCACCGAGAACAAGCGCGCAGTAGAGCATGCTGACCGCGATGGGGCGGTGGAGAATGTTCCTAACCGGTGATTCCACTGAGTACTCACTTTTCAATGCCGTACTCCGCTAAGTGCCGACCAGAAAAGGACAACGTGCTCGCCGTGTTCAGTTATCGATCTTTCCCATTCGCGTCGATCCTTGGCCGATTCCGGCCAATCGCCCAGCGGTCGATGTATGTATACACGACAGGAATTGCGACCAGCGTAAAGAAAGTCGATGCTATCAATCCGCCGACAAGCGGAATCGTCAGTGCTTGCACAAGCTCGGAGCCTGTCCCAAACTCGAAGACGAGCGGAACAATCCCCAGCACCGTTGTCGCAGTGGTCATGATGATCGGACGCAGCCTTCGCCGGATCCCCTCCTTGACCGCTGCCGTCAAATCCATTCCCTCTCTCCGTAACGCAGTGATGATATCGACCGCGATCACCGCGTCATTGTCCACCGCCCCGATCATGATCACCAGACCGATGAGCGACATCACGTTGTAGTTCTGTCCCGTGATCGCCATGGCGCCGATAGCACCGATGAATGCAAGCGGACTCGTGAGAATAATGACAAAGGGATAGAGAATCGACTCGTATTCCGCCGCGAGAATCATGTAGACGAGGAAGATCGAGAGGAGAATGATGATCAGGAGACTCCGGAATGATTCCCGAATTTCTTCGTTTTCTCCTCCGATCGATATCGAATACCCGACGGGCAGGCTTGCGGCATGGATCTGCTGTTGGATGTCGTCTGCCACGCTCCCGATCGAACGCCCGCTCACATTGGCAACAAGGACAACCGCGCGCTGTTGGTTTTCGCGCCAGATTTCCCCTTGCCCCTCCATCCTGCGCCAGCGGATCAGCTCGCGCACCGGCACCCCCTTCCCCCCCACCTGCATCGAGGAAAGCAATACGTCGTTCATCGTCTCTCGTTGCTCTTCCGACGCTCTGACACGGATTGTGATCTTTCGGTCGAAGTCGCTGAGATATGTCGCCTCCTTGCCACGCACGTACTGGCCGACGTGCTGCGCGATGGCTTGTACGGACAAACCGTACCGGCTTGCCTGTTCGCGGTCGACTTCGATCTGATACTCGGGATTCCCACGCTGCAGCGACGTGCGGAGATCGACCAACCCTTCGATGTCCCGCAGCCGCTCGGTGAACTGCGCAGCGACGGTGCCGGCCACGAGAGGATCCCGACCTGCAATGCGGACCTTAAGATCATTCGGTTCCGGACGGAGAATCTGTTCAAACGTGGTGCCCCGTCTCTTCACGGAGAACTCAACGCCGGCATACGAGTGGCGGATCGTTGCGAGGTGCGACCGCACCTTCGCGATCATCTCCGGGGTGTTCGTGCCTGCATCCACCTTGATCTCCAGGACCGCCCTTTCAATGGAGGCATCGAGAATCGTCTGAATTGTCCGGTCTTCCGGCATCCCTACAGTGGAATAGACGCTTTTGACACCATCCAACGCAAGCAGGTCGGCCTCCATTGTTCGCACCAACAGTGATGTTCCTTCGAGAGTACTTCCCCGCGGCATTTCGACTTGAACCACAAAACGGCTTTGATCGATGTCGGGTGCCGGTTCCGAAGGGATCAAGAACGCGATTGCTACGGACGCGGCAAAAAGCCCCAGCGTAACAACGAGAACCGCCACGCGGTGCTTCAACGACCACTCGAGGAATCGTCCGATGGCTTCGTAGGCCGCTGCACTTACCTGATCCACGGTTTTGTAGAATGCCGGGGCGAGCCTCTCCGCGATTGACCCAGCGAGAGAAACCGATCTCGTGATGACAAGGAGGAGAAGAAGGAGGAGGAAGCGAACCGGCAGTGTTGACCAGAACCATATCGTGCCGGCGATGCCACGCTCCTTCTTTCTTTGATGCTCAAGATGTTCGGAGAGAGAAACGCTTCGGGAGACGAACACGATCTCCCTGCCGACGAGCATCGGGACCAGGGTCGCCGCCACTAGGAGTGAGACGAGGAGGGAGATGGTCATCGTCACTCCCATATCGACAAACAACTGCTGTGCAACGCCTTCCACGAAGATGATCGGGAGGAAGATCGCGACGTTCGTGAGCGTGGACGCGGTAACGGCAAGATTGATCTCCTGCGCGCCTTCGAGTGCCGCTTCCACGACTCCCATTCCCTTTTCCCGAAGGCGCGTGACGTTTTCGATGACGATGATCGCATTGTCCCCCAGCATGCCGATGCCGAGCGCGAGTCCCGTGAGCGAAATGATGTTCAGGTTGATGTGGAGGAAGTACATCGCGATGAACGTTGCCAGGATCGAGATCGGCATGGTGAGACCGATGATGACCGGAAAGCGAAGGCGGCGGAGGAAGAAGAAGAGAACAAGGAATGCCAGGAGCGCGCCGATGACGATGGCCTGCTCGACATCGGTGATGGATTTAGAGATAAACTCTGCCTGATCGGAGATGACATCGAGAGCGAGAGCGGGGTATTCAGACCGGAGCCGGTCGAGGACGGCGTGGATGCGTTGTGACACTTCGACCGTATTGGAGCCGGCCTCTTTTCTAACGTGCAGCGCGATGATCTCGCGACCGTTGTAGCGCGTGATGCCGATCCGTTCCTTGAAGCCGTCGAGGACTGTTCCAAGGTCTGCGATGGTAACGGCGCGCCCTGCCGGCGTTCGGGTGACGACAACACGCCTGATCTCGTCGACGGTCGTAAATTCCCCCACGGTGCGGAGCGAATAACGGAACAATCCCTGCTTGATCGTTCCCCCCGGCAGATTGAGGTTTGCGCTTGCGAGCGCGCTGGAGACCTGATCGAGCGTGACGCCGAGCGAGCTCGATCGCCGCGTGTCGATTTCTACTTGAATCTCCCGCTCCAGACCGCCGAGCACCGAAGCCTGAGCGACCCCGCTAACCTGCTCAATGCGCCGTTTGATAAGCGCCCGGGCAGTTTCCTTAAGCTCGACTAAATGCGCGCGCTCTTCATCTCCCCGTACCCTCAACCCGCCTGCTCCCTCGCCCCCTACTGTCAGGTTCACCTTTCTGTACCGCTCGGAAACCGCTACGGTCAAGACGGGCTCCGTGGCCGGATCGATTCTCAGGATCGTCGGTCTACTTGCTTCACGCGGCAGGGCGGTGCGGAGTTGATCGAGCTTCTCGCGCACTTCGAGCATGGCAAAGTCCATGTTCGTTCCCCAATAGAACTCCGCCGTGACAACCGAGAGCCCTTCGCGTGAAACGGACGACACTTTCTTTGTTCCCGTGACGGTTCCGAGCGCAGCCTCAATGGGTTGGGTGAGCGTATTCTCGATCTCCTCCGCCGAGACGTTCGGGTACGACGTTTGGATGGTCAGCTTCGGGATCTTGATGGAGGGAAGAAAATCGACAGCGAGGTTTTGAAACGCGATGATGCCCAGCAACACGACGCCAACAAAGAACATGAGCGTTGTGACCGGACGACGGATGGAGAGGGAGGGTAGGGACATGGGTTATGGGGGTTGAAGCGGCAATACCCGATAACCAGCCGAAACTTCATCAACGCTCACAAGAACACCCGTGGCGAGCTTGTTGTACATCTCGTCTACTACGTCGACGAGCCGGAAGGTCACGAAATCTGTTGAGGCCCTCTCGAAACGCAGAGAAATAATGCTTGCTTGAGCGTATCCGCGAAGGGCGAGCAATCGGGAAAAGTTAAGCTCCTGAGTGATCAAGATTATCCGCTGCGCGCGTGTAAAGGCCAGAATTACTTCATCCTTCGCTCGAGGGCAATTCAGCACCTCTGAAACGCGAACAATCTGTCAGCCGCGGCTCCGTAGCGAATGCACCGTCAGGGTGAGATGTTCGTTTCCGCCAAAAAGCTGATCGCACTCGATTGAGGTCTCATAACATTATCGCGCAGGTTTCAGGTTCCATCTAGAAACGATCTGTTCAGTGGTTTTCAGCTTTGATGCTTCTTGAGGTTTACTCAAACGGCCTCCTAGTCGTCAGTCAACGTGAGGCGAAGGACCATGCTCTTCGAACCAACAGAGACATAGAGGTTCCCTCCAACCATGTTCAGTCGCCATTGAGACATCGAGAAATCGGATCCTTTTGAATTATGGTGCAGCTTGAATGATCGGCGCAAAGCATATCCATCGTTTTCACGCTTGACAACAAAAATATATGGCCCAGTCGCGATCAGGATCCTGCCATCATCACACATTAACAATCCATTGAGAAATGTTCGAACAACAGTGAACGAAGCGTCTGATCCATCTTTTTTCTGGGGTGAGCGATAGAGATCGCTCACAAGATGCCCGCGCAATTCAAGCGTTGTGACTTGTTTTCCGCTTGAGTCAAAAACAAAAAGATATGGCATCGAAGAAAATCCCACGCACAACTCATCTTTCTTGTTCGCGCTAATGAAAATGTGATTCAGGCTCATCAGAACATCATCCTCGGAGACCTTAATAGACAACACTGAACGGGTTTTGCGAAAGGGTGGTTGTTGTTCATGAATCGCCACACGAAATGAATCTGAAGGACCTGTTTGCACGAAGAGCTTGCTGCCACCGACGGATACGCTGGATCCGAATACCCCAAGTCGCGCCGGGAACGATCCAACATACCGGAAGAAGCGTGTGTACAGCTGCACTTGCCCTTTGCCACCATCATAGACCACAATAGTTTTGTCGTTGGCGTCTATGGAAGATGGTTCCAAAAATTCTTCCCGCATAGATTCGGTTTGTGTGATTAAGCGAGATATGATACCGTTTGTATTGGCGACGAAAATTCCTCTTTGCGTTCGGTCGCAAATATAGATACTGTCCCTGACAACAACGGTGCCGCATGGAGAAATCAATTGGAGCGTTTTTACATCGAGATGGATTGCTTTCATAGAACTGCCGTCGCCGATCACAAGATTCGGATACACGATTTCTGTCTTGGAGGTATCAAGAAGGATTGCTTCTCTCGCGGTGCGCTCAAGCGGGTCGTGTAGGAGTTGAATCAG
>DMMN01000338.1 GCA_003453835.1 Bacteroidota bacterium
CTTCTTTGGCTCGGTCATCGAGGCCATCTATGATACAGCATTCGAGAACGACTATGAGACGATCCTGACGGTATCACAGGAAGACGCGGAGCGGGAGAAGAAACATATCCAGACGCTGGTCTCGATGAGAGTGGACGGCATTATTATCTCCGTGTCGCAAGCGACCAGAAACATCGAGCTGTTCAAGTGGATCAAGAAAATGGGGATCCACGTCGTCTTTGTCGACAGGATGCCGGACCCGCCGGTGCCGGGATTCAGCACGGTGATGGTCGACGACAAGAACGGAACGATGAAGGTGATACACCACGCGATCAACGTCGGTCACCGGAAGCTCGCGTTTCTTGGTGGGAATCCCGCTATCAACATCGGCAAGAACCGTCTTGCGGGGTTCAAGCATGCACTGAAAGAGCACGGAATCCAGATCAAGCCGCAATGGATCATTCGGGGAGGATTCGGCAAACAGGATGGCTACGACGGATTTATGCGTCTCTCTGAAAGCGGTACTCTGCCGGAATTTGTTTTTGCCGTTACATTTCCCGTTGCGCTCGGTGTCTACGAAGCGTGTAAGAAGCTCGGGCTCCGCGTCCCCGATGATGTCGACGTGGCCTGTTTCGGCGACAGCGATACCAATCGATTCATTGCACCTTCTCTGACGTGTGTTCGGCAACCTACCCACGAGCTTGGGATGAGGGCCGTGCGCATGATTTTGGAAAACATCAGAAATCCGGAGGACGAGAAAGAAGAACACATCGAACTAGCCACGGAACTTATCGTCCGAGAGACATGTGTCGCCAGAAAGCCGGCCACTTCCGATTTCCACGAGACTCGACAAACGGCTCCATCGGTCTAGGACCTGAGTCGCATTTCGTGACTCTTGCCGGCGATCTCTGGAATGTTACGAGGGCACCATCGTCTCAGAAGTTGGCCTGTCATTGTCCACGATTCTCCCTGTCGATCAAACTAACACTCAAATCCCGACATGCACCAGCGAATACGAAACCCCATCCCCACGCCAACACTCCTGATCATCCTCCTTCTCTTAGGCTTCTCGCCGGACGATGAGACAAGAATTTTTCTCATTGGGGATTCGACCATGGCTGACAAGCCGCTTATCGGAAACCCGGAGCGGGGGTGGGGCCAGGTATTTCCATTGTTCTTTCGCCGCGACGTGGTCATAGCGAATCACGCCCGCAATGGTCGAAGCTCGAAGAGCTTCCTCGTGGAGGGAAGGTGGCAGTCAGTGTTCGAACAACTGCGGCCGCACGATTATGTGTTCATCCAGTTCGGTCATAATGATGCTAAGAAGGAAGATACCACAAGATTCGCCGAAGCCCGCACGGATTTCCGGAACAACCTCCTACGGTTCGTCAGAGAAACCAGATCGAAAGATGCAATCCCTGTTCTCCTCACGCCCGTCTGCCGCAGACGATTTGACAAGAATGGAACGTTTGTCGATTCCCATGGTGACTATCCGGTGGTGGTTCGAGAACTTGCCGCGGAGGAGCAGATCCCGTTGATCGACTTGCATCTTAAAAGCCGGCTGGTTCTGGAATCGCTCGGGGTGGAGGAATCGGAACAGTTGTTTCTACGAGCTCAGCCGGGAATGTATTCCGCGGTGTGGAGTGGAAAGGGAGACAATACGCACTTCAATTTCAATGGAGCCCTGACGGTGGCCGGCCTCGTGGCAGAAGGTGTGAAAGAACTGGACCTTCCCATGAGGAACCGTTTGGTGGAAGTTGAGAAGAAATCGTTTGTCGGTCTCGGCAAGACCGTTCTCTTGGACTGCTTCTACAACAACGAATGGAGGAAGGACGCACGAGGGAATCCAGTTCGGTATCACTATGTCTGGGAGGATACGACGAATTCCGGATTCTCGATGTTGGGGAAGATCATTTCGAATCTTGGGTCGGTAATTGACACGCTTTGTGAAGCACCAACTGCTCATGCTCTTAAGAGAGCCTCTATCTATATTATTGTGGATCCCGACACTCCACAGGAAACAGAGCATCCGAACTATATCGATCCGCGTGCCGCCGATGCCGTTGCTGAATGGGTGCGGCAAGGCGGCGCCCTGGTTCTTATGGAGAACGACAAGGGGAATGCAGAGTTCGAACGTTTCAATCTGCTTGCCGGCAGATTCGGTCTCCGATTCAACGAGAACAGCAGAAACAAAGTCGTAGGGAAGGAATACGATACCGGTATGTTCGATTCATTTCCCGACCATCCGCTCTTCAAAGGCGTGAAGAAGATCTTCATGAAGGAGGTTTCCACACTGAAAGTTCAAGATCCGGCAAGCGCTCTTCTATCCGACAAGGGTGATGTTATCATAGCATCCATGGCGGTCGGTACCGGAGCGGTGTTCGCCGTGGGGGACCCATGGTTGTACAACGAGTATATGGACCATCGCAGGCTGCCGCAGGATTTTGAAAACGAAAAGGCAGCGGAGAACCTCTTCCGGTGGCTTCTGCAACTCGCTCCCCCGAGTCCGGCAAACTAAGGAAGCTTGTATGCCGTTTCCTTTTCATCTCCACACGCTTGCTCTTCTTCTCTTCCTCGGGGTCACGTCCGCGGACAACAGGCAGCAGGGCTCTAAGCCCGGCGTGTGGATCCCGGACAATGGTGACGGAACCTACACGAACCCGATCATCTTTGCAGACTACTCGGATCCGGACGTCATTCGAGTCGGGGATGACTACTTCTTGACGTCATCAAGTTTCTCACACTTTCCAGGTTTGCCGATTCTCCATTCGAAGGATCTTGTGAGCTGGAAGCTGATCGGGCACGCCGTGCCTCGTCACCCCTATGAGGCCTTCGAGCAACCACAACATGGCAACGGCATCTGGGCCCCCAGCCTGAGATATCACAACAACGAGTTCTATATCTTCTATGGAGATCCGGACTACGGGATCTTCATGACAAAGGCCGTGAATCCCAAAGGTCCGTGGGATCCGCTGGTGCGCGTCAAAGAGGCGAAGGGATGGATCGATCCTTGTCCGCTCTGGGATGACGACGGCAAGGCGTATCTTGTCCATGCGTGGGCCAAGAGCAGAGCTGGCTTCAACAGTGTGCTGACGGTGAATCGTATGAGTCGGGACGGTCGCACCCTCCTTGACAGCGGAGTGACGGTTTTCGACGGACGTCGTAGTCACCCCACAATCGAGGGCCCAAAACTCTACAAGAGAAACGGGTACTATTATGTTTTTGCACCGGCCGGCGGAGTGAAATCGGGATGGCAAACAGTGCTGCGATCGAAAAACATCACTGGGCCGTACGAGGGCAAGATCGTGCTCGAACAGGGGAGCACCGACATCAACGGACCGCATCAGGGCGCCTGGGTCGAAACGCAAACCGGGGAATCCTGGTTTTTTCATTTTCAGGACCTCGATGCGTACGGTCGAGTCCTGCATCTCCAACCCATGCGCTGGAGCAACGGCTGGCCCTTGATAGGGGAAGACTTTGACAAGAACGGAATTGGGGAACCGGTCCGGAAACACCGAAAGCCGATAGTCGGAGGAAACTTCCCCATCGAAGTCCCGCAGACAAGCGACGATTTCGATTCAAAGAAACAAGGATTACAGTGGCAATGGCAGGGGAATCCTAACCCGGCGTGGATTTCGCTCGAGGGCCGGAATGGTTGGTTACGATTCTTCTCGCAGCCTTCTCGCGCCGAGTCTCTCCATCTCTGGAACGAGACGAGTCTCCTCCTCCAGAAATTCCCTGCACCGGAGTTTTCCGCAACAACGAAGCTGGAATTCCTGCCGGAGACAGTGGGAGAGAAGGCTGGACTCATCGTCTTTGGTTTGGATTATTCGTACGTTGGAGTGGAAAAGAAATCTGACGGTCTGGTCCTTTCACATGTTATATGTAGGGACGCAGACAAGAATCGGCCGGAAGTAACCACGACTGTATCCGAAGTCCGGGGGAACGCGTTCTATTTTCGAGTGACCGTGAGAACCGGAGCCCGTTGCAGGTTCAGCTATTCGACCGACGGAACGAGCTATCAACCGATTGGCAAGGAGTTTTCGGCAAGACCCGGGAAATGGGTTGGCGCAAAACTCGGCATGTTCTCGCTTGCGCCACATGGAGTCTTTCGCTCCGGGTACACAGATTTCGATTGGATCAGAATCCATCCATAAAAGAAAGCACGGCTTCCATGAAGAAACGCTCTCAGTGGTTCATTGTCTTGGTTCTTGCTCTTTCTCTAATCGCTGTCGCCCAGCCGCCAAGCGTCAAGATCCAAGACGAGGTTCAAAGCTACTGCAAAGATTTGCCGTTCAACATGTCTGTGCCCGCTATTCCCACATTCCCGGATCGGGATTTCAATATCACAAAGTTTGGCGCTCTCGGGGATGGATTGCACTCCAATACTGAAGCCTTTCGAAGGGCGATCGAGGAGTGCTCCAAAGCCGGTGGTGGGCGGGTTGTTGTTCCATCAGGCATGTGGCTCACAGGCCCGATCACAATGCGGAGCAACGTAAATCTACATCTTGAAACCGGCGCCCTCATTCAGTTCAGCGGCAACTTCGATGAGTATCCACTTGTTGACGCAACCTATGAAGGTCAGCCACAGCTACGGTGTACGTCGCCGCTGAATGGTAATCGGCTGGAGAACATTGCGGTGACCGGGGAAGGAGTCATTGACGGCGCCGGAGAGGCCTGGCGCCCGGTGAAGAAGTTCAAAATGACTGCAACAGAGTGGAAAGAACTTGTGGCGTCCGGAGGTGTCGTGGATCCCTCGGGAAGTACGTGGTGGCCATCGGAGCAGGCGATGAATGGCGAGAGCAATCTTCGGAAACTGCGAGAGAGCGGAAAAACTCCCGGGAAGAAGGAGTTGGAGGTCGTACGCGATTATCTCCGCCCGGTGATGGTTAGCTTCGTCGAATGCAGAAATGTACTTCTTGACGGGCCGACATTTCAGAACTCGCCCGCTTGGAATATCCACCCTCTCCTGTGTGAGAATGTAGTTGTCCGAAACATCACAGTCCGAAATCCCTGGTACTCACAGAACGGAGACGGCATCGATCTGGAATCTTGCAGGAATGTCGTCCTCTATAGAAGCAACTTCGACGTTGGTGATGATGCCATCTGCCTGAAGTCGGGACGCGATGAGTTCGGGAGGAAACGGGGAAGAGCGACGGAGAACGTCGTCATTGCCGATTGCGTCGTCTATCATGGGCATGGCGGCTTCACGATTGGGAGTGAGATGTCCGGTGGCGTTCGGAACATCAAGGTGGTCAACTGCTTGTTCATTGGAACGGATGTCGGGCTTCGGTTCAAAAGCACGCGCGGGCGGGGTGGGGTTGTCGAGAATATCCATATCAGCGATGTGGTGATGAAACACATCCCCACGTCTGCCATCGACTTCAACCTGTATTACGGCGGAAAGGCGCCGACTGAAGACGAATCTGCAGAGGACAAATCGAGCGCGGCCAAAGAAGTGCCTGTCACCGAACAAACCCCAAGGTTCAGGGATATCTATCTCAAAAATATCTCGTGTACAGGCGCGAGAGACGCAGTGATCCTCCAGGGGCTGCCGGAGATGCCGCTTTCGAACATCTCGCTGGACCACGTGACGATGACAGCAACGAAAGGGATCTCAATGTTCGATGCAAAGGATGTGAAGATCACGAACAGCAGAGTCCTTGTTTCCTCGGGGCCTGCAATATTGCTCAATCAGACAAGCAAGTTGTCGGTTGTCGGCTTTGAGTATGGCCGCGGATTGCTTATGAGATTAGCCGGAAACAAGACGAAGGATATCGAGATAAAAAACACGAAGCTCGACGGCGAACGCTCGATCGAATTCGGAAGGGGTGTTTCGAAGGACGCCGTGCGCATCAAGTAGGGGACGTGTCGATCCGCCGGCGGCGATCAAGTGGCGGAAAGCGAAGATCGCTTTGAGCAGGACCGGCTCGTCTGTTAGCCTGAGTTGCGAAGAGGACAACCGAAGCAATCGTCTACGCAGAACACAGGAACGGGAAGCCTGGACAGGTCGCCAGCTCCCAGATAAGGAGAACATCCATGAACAACAACACAACGCTGGGAGTGATTGTCGGAAACCGCGGCTTCTTTCCGGCGCATCTTTGCGAATCAGGACGCACGAAGGTCTTCGATGTTCT
>DMMN01000002.1 GCA_003453835.1 Bacteroidota bacterium
AGCATCCCCGATCAGTCGAGGCGAAGTATTGGCTTGCGGAATCGGAATATGGTGCGGCCAACTACCGGGCCGCATTGAAGCAATATCAGGCAATTGCCGACAAGCAAGGTCACGCTCGACGTGAAGAGGGGATGTACGGAGTAGGGTGGTCGAATTACCGCTTGAATGACTACAACAAAGCCATCACAGCCTTCGAGCGGCTCGTGGCCACGTACCCCTCCGGCAAGTTTTCCTTCGATGCCCGGCTTCGCCTCGGCGACAGCTATTTCTACCTGAAAGACTACAGAAAAGCCGCCGGGGTGTATCGTGCGGTCGTGCGCCTCTTTCCGAAGAAGGAAGAGACCGACTATGCATACTACCAGCTTGCCCAGTCCTATTTCAGGATGAACGATCACGAGCAAGCCACCCAACAGTTCACGTCATTGATTACAACGGTTCCAAAGTCCGCTTTGGCTGACGACGCCCAATACGCACTCGGCTGGATACAGTTCCAGAAGAAACAGTATGAGGAGGCAATCAAGGAGTTTCAGAAGTTGTCGGCAATGTATCCGGAGAGCGAGTTGATCCCCCGCACACTCTATAGTCTGGGGGACGCGTACTATAACCTCAAACGATTCACCTCTGCAGAAGAATCGTATCGTGAGGTTCTGAGGCGTTTCCCGAAGAGTACTTACGTGTTCGATGCCATCAATGGACTTCAGTACTGCCTGGTTGCCCAGGGGAAACAGGATGACGCCATAGCGGTGATCGATTCGTACATCAAGGAGAATTCCGGATCTCAGGCCGCCGAGCAGTTGTCGCTGAAGAAAGGGGATTTGCTCTACGGCCAGAAGCAGTTCGAGCGTGCCGCAACTGCTTACCGTGAATTCGTCGAGCGCTATCCGCAATCAATTCAGCGGGCGACGGCCCTTTACTGGCTGGCAAAAAGTCTGGATGAGCTCAACAAAATCTCCGAGGCTGCCGCGGCGTACGAACAAGCCGCAAGCACCAAGTCCGCTTCCGAGAAGATTGTGGCCAACGCTCTCATCGATGCGATCAGTCTTTACCTGAAGGAGAAGAACTACCAACAGGCCTTCATAGCCATCGGAAAGGCGGAGAAGGAGCTTGGCGCGTCGGAGTGGGCACCTGAGGTGGCGTACCTCAAAGCCACGGTGTTTTGGGAGAACGGAGCGCTCGAGGAAGCGAAGAATCAATTCGAATTCGTTGCTTCAAGGTATGGCTCCACGATTCAAGCCGACAAAGCACGCGTGGGTCTCGCGAAGATACATCTTCGGAATCAAGAGTACACCAATGCCCAGATGCTGACCCACAAGGTGGCAACCTCGCGTATCGACGAGGTTGGAGCTGAGGCGCAGTACCTGAGCGGAGTCACATATTCAGAAAGTAAAGAGTGGCAAAGCGCGATTACGGCATTCCTGAGAATGCGCTACGTTTTCCCATCGCACGAAACATGGCTGGCGAAAGCGTATCTCGGTCTGGGAGCCGCCTACGAAGAAATCAGGAATCTCCCGAAGGCGAGGGAGGCGTACCAGAATGCGCTGAAGCTCCGGAGTGAAGGTGAAACCGGCGACGAGGCAACTCGCCGGCTAAAGAATCTTGAGCGATTCTGACGTTCATGGAAACCCGGACGATCTACATATCCCTGTTGATGTCGCTGGCGTTCGTTTTCGCGTTAGGACAGCAGAAGCCGTTGCCTGCAAAGCCACAACCCGATGCGCGCCGACTCAATCTTCCTTTTCCGCCGGCCGAGGTCAAGGCCCCGCCAGAGGAGGGTGAGATGCGGAGGACTCAGGAACTCCCCAAAATCGATCTGCCGGAATTCGTCATCACCGGCATCGCTTCCATTGATTTGCCGGAGGTGGAGAAAGAATCCGCTGAGGAGAACATTGATGCGTTTGCGCCGGTGGTCAGAGATTATCTGGAGGAAGCGCGCGACAGAGTAACCGCCGNNGATCGGGGATGAGCTGCGAGTGACACAACCTATCGTTGCGACGTACTTTGGCAGAGCGGCGGCAGGCTTTGGATCTTACAACACTCCAAAGCTCGGGATTTGGTTTGGTCGAAAA
The DNA here is from genome assembly GCA_003453835.1 of Bacteroidota bacterium. Taxonomy (GTDB): domain Bacteria; phylum Bacteroidota; class Ignavibacteria; order UBA10030; family UBA10030; genus UBA10030. The sequence continues at coordinate 2,067 of DMMN01000002.1, forward strand.
GATACAGAGTATCACTTTCTTGGGGAGGCGAAGTATCATATCACGCGCGGATTTGCCCCGTACACAAATCGCTCCGACGGGAAAGTCGGTGTGAGCGGCGGCATGCTGCTCCATTCTTCGTCGCCGTGGCTCGATCTGGCAACGGTAGGCGGATTGATGGGGTATGAGAGCGAAACGTATAAATTTTATGGTTCAGCTACACCGTCGTTCACGAGAACCGCTTCGAAACTTTCGATCGGTGGAAACTTGACTGCACCCTTTTCGAGTTCGCTTGAATATGAAGCCGGTCTCCATCTCACGAATCTCTCACTTCGAGATTCCACAAGTTCCACCACGCAGAATACTATCGATGTGGAGCTCTTAGGGAGATTCCCAATTGAGTCGGAGGTGATCGAGAGTGGCATTCGTTTCTCAAATGCGTCGCTTTCGGGAGCTTCATCCGCCAATCTGCCATATCTTGATGTGAGCATTGGGACGTCGAAACTGTGGTGGGGGAGATTCTTCGTGCAGCCAAGCGCTCACTTCTATTATGGAAAGGGAATGCTCGGCCAGGAACTTGTCCGCGTGTATCCGCATGTCAATTTGGGCTATCGTCTGTCCGGGCGGACAGTCGCAATGGCCTCTTATGAGGGGAGAGTCAGGCCCACAACGCTTGGTTCCGCCATCGAAACGTACCCGTATCTCTCCACAACGACGCCGTTGCGTCATTCGGATTTCCGGGTGGATCTCAGCGGGGGAGTGGAAACGGATTGGGATGACGTGTGGCGCTCACGGTTCACGGCCCGACTTCAGTCTGTGGAGGACTTCCCGCTTTATTCAGACTCGGCCCGGCAAGGGATCGGCATGTTCCTCTACGGCGGGNNGGTGGTGTATTCGTACGGTTTCCCGTTCGGACTCACGGTGGCGCCTCGTGTGAACTTCGTCGATCAACGAACTATCGATGTCATCGGCAAGGCCAGAGTCGCCGAATATCTGTTGGTCGGCCTCCACGTTGAATATGCGGTGTTCGGCACATTCAACTTGTTCTTGGACATCAACAACCTGACTGATCGCAAATACGATGAGTGGCGAGGATTTCGAGCTCCGCCACTCTTGATGCACCTCGGCCTCAACGTCCGATGGTAATGAATTCTGTTCGATGTAACTCAACACTCCCACTAGCAGGAGGATCAAGCAATGCCAGATCTCAATTTGCAGGAGGATGAAGGAGCCCAGGAAAACGTCGAAGGTTCGATGGATGTCTCATCGGAGGGGGAGGGCGTTGAAACCACCCAGGAATCTGCGGAGGGGAAAGGTGGATTGCTCAAGATAATCATCATCGTGGCAGGGATACTCATTCTCGGCGGCGGAGGTGTGTTTCTTCTTAATAGCCTCGGGATTGTCAAGATCTGGGGAAAGAAAGCCCAGCCGACGGTCGTGCAGATGGAAGAAAGCGATCCCTCCGAGGAAGCCAACCAGGAGCAAACCGGGGCCACTCAACTCGATACCACTCAGCCACAGCCGATTGAGACGCCTGCCATAGAGGAGCCAAAGACGGTTGTGACGAAGCCTGAAGCGAAGGCGGCGACAAAGGCTCCGCCGAAGAAAGAAGCCCCTGTCAAGACGATGCCTCCGGCGGTGGGGACCAAACTCGGTGAGATGAAAGGCGAATTCACGATTCAGGTTTCGGCATGGCGAAACAAGGAGACGGCCGAAGAAATGGTGAATCGGTTGAGCGAGGCGGGCTACCCGGTTTACTTGGAGGAGCGAAGCTACAAAGGCGGAACCTGGTTCACCGTTCGGATCGGTCGCTACGGTTCTCGCAAAGATGCACAGGCGGCCGTTGACAGTTTCGCCGAGGAGTTGAGATCCAGATACTGGATCGATAGGGCAAGCAACAAGTAACGAGGCTCACCCAATCACTGTAGGAGTATTATGAATCTGCTCTCACTCTACGAACAAGGTGGATGGTTGATGCATCCAATCCTGCTCTGTTCAGTCATTGCCGTTATGGTCGTCATCGAGCGTGCCCTGGTATTACGGAAGGCAAAGGTCGATACGGGGCAGTTCATGCTGAAGCTAAGAAGCGTGGTTCAAAAGGGAGGCGTCACCGCGGGTCTCAACTTCTGCTCGAAGATGGATGCCCCAATTGCCAACATCCTCAAGAAAGGTCTTTCGAAATACTCGGATGGGCACGAGCGTGTGCGTGAAGCGATCGAGAATGCGGGGAAGGAAGAGGTCTTCCATTTGGAAACGCGGCTCGGTGTTCTGGCTTCGGTTGCAGGAATCGCCCCACTGCTGGGATTTCTGGGAACCGTGACCGGCATGATCGGTGCGTTCAGAGTCGTCGAGCAGCTTGGCGGAAACGTCAATCCATCGAACCTCGCCGGCGGTATATGGGAGGCACTCTTGACGACGGCATTCGGACTGTTCGTCGGAATTCCCGCCCTCGGATTCTATAATTATTTCATCACAAAGGTGGGCCGATTTGTGTTCGAGCTTGAGAGTGCCTCTGAGGAATTTCTGGAGCTTGTGCGCGCCGGAAAATTGGAAACCTCGCACCCATCAGAGGCGGGCCAGCCGAGCGAGGTGGCCGAGTCGGATGAGTTCTTCGCGAAAAAGAGCTGACTATGAATTTCAGAGGCCGACATAAGCATCTTGCCGCGTTTTCGTACGCCTCCCTGACGGACGTCATCCTGCAGCTCCTGATCTTCTTTCTCCTCTCGTCGTCTTTCGTCGTTCAGCCGGGGATCAAAGTGCTCCTGCCGAAGGCCGAAGCCGGAGAGGCCGACAATCGGCAAGATGTCATTATCTCGTTGACTGAGCAGGGGGCAGTGTTTGTGAACAACGAACAAGTTACCATGGAAACACTAGGCCCCAGGCTTGCGATGGCACTGGGTTCGAAGTTGGACCAGACAGTGATCATTAACGCGGACCGGACGGTAAATCTCCAGAATGCCGTTCAGGTAATGGACATCGCTAAAGGGGTGGGGGCCACGAAATTCTTGATCGCGACACAACCGCCGTAGTAAATGAACAGTGTGAAAGAAAATATTGCAGGATGGATCGGATCGCTGTTGTACCACGTTGCACTCCTGATCCTCTTCTTCCTCTTGAAAGTCCCTGAGATCACCCAACAGGAGCAGTTTGTCGAGATGAGTTGGGGGGTGGCGACGAGCATCGTGCAGGCNNTGACCGGCGCGTCAACAGCGAGCTTGCCAAGCGGTTCAGTTACTCAAACCATCTCTCCCCCTGAACGCCTCGTTCCAGATGTCTCCCCGGACCCAATTCGAATTCCCAGGACGGAGAAACTCACGTCAGCGGAGGCCTCAAAGGCTGCGGGAAAGTCGAGTTCTGCCGGGGTAGGTGAGCGCGAAACTGCTGGGAAGCTATCACTCGGGGAGAAGGAGGCCGCATCGAAAAGTACTGTCGGGGACGTGTCAAGGATTTCGGTCGCGGCACCCGGTCTGGGCGGAATCAGTGGGGATATCGATCGCGGCGTCACTTTCGACATCCAGTGGCTCAATGGGGGAACAAGGCGCAAGACGAGTGGAGACCTCCCACGATATCCAGAGGGAGTTAACGTGGGAGCACAGATCAAGATCCTGGCGGTGATAATGCCGAATGGCAGAGTGAAGGAAATGCAGCCGGCGCAGAAAGCCAACACGAGATTGGAGGATGCCGCGATGAGGGAAGTCCGCCAGTGGCGTTTTGAGCCCTTGAGATCGTCACAACCCCAGGTTGAGCAACGGTGCGAGATTACGTTTCTATTTACCCTGAAGTGACATCTCTAACTTATTGATTTGTCAAGATTAACTGGATGCACTTCGAGGATTGTTTCTAATCTTTCGTTCCCGGCTCTAATTCCTTCCCTTCTTCCCTCAAATAGAAGTAGTAGAAACCCACCTCCCCCAGCGTCAGTAAGAGCAGCGAGATCGTATCCCGATTGAATTCCTTTCTCAATGTTCGGAGCAGGAGAGATCCAGTTTCCCCATAATACCATTTGACGAAGAATTCTGGCGTAAAGAGGAGGTTCGTCAACATCGTTGAAATGGTCCAGCCGACCGCAAAGATGATCACCATGAAACCGACGGCGAGCAGCCCTTCGCCGACTCCGTCTTTTTTCTGACGAGAAAGGAAGGCATAGATCGCGAAAGCAACATG
>DMMN01000384.1 GCA_003453835.1 Bacteroidota bacterium
CCAACTGCATTTCCCTCCACGATCTTGATCTCTTCGTCCGTCAACCCGTACAGCTTGTAGACCAACTCGTCAATCTTCTTGTCTGTTGCGGTGATCTGGCGGCGGATACTCGTTCGGCGTGAGCCACCAACTGTTACCGGTTGAGTAAGAGGATTCTATCGGTTGGGGGGTTCTGAAACTCGTGGCCAACGTATCGAAAGCTCGCGAGAATGGCAACGAGGGCAACTTCTGAGGCGAGCTAACAGGCGCAAACAATCTGCTTGATCGGGTTCGACGATGCGAGTGGGGTCTACCCCATCAACAAACCCCTCCACGCTCTGAAATCAGCCGGAAGCGGTGTGCTCTGCTTTGGAAGCTTCAGCGCTTGCTCCAGAGCCGACGGTAGGGGAATCTGTTTCCCCAGCGCTTTCTCAACAACCTCCGGAAATTTTGCCGGATGCGCCGTTGCGGTGACAATGACGGGCGATGAAATCCGTCCCGCAGCCAGCATGCGCCGCGCCGCCGAGACACCGACTGCCGTGTGCGGATCGAGTATCCTCCCCGTGCGCTCAAATGTCTGCCGGATTTCTGCTACGGTCTCGTCGTCCGAGACGCTCATCGCCTCGATGTCGCGTTGGATTCTCCCGACATCAAACCCGTAGAGCGCCTGCAACCGTGCAAGGTTGCTCGGGTCGCCAACGTCCATCGCGTTGGAGTACGTTTGAACGGATGGCCGGGGAGTATACGTGCCCGACTTCAGGTACTCGGGCACGACGTCGTTCGCATTCGTTGCGGCAACGAAGCTCTTGATGGGAGCTCCCATCGATCCTGCATAAAGCGCGGCGGTGAGATTTCCAAAATTGCCGCTCGGGACGACGACGCTTGGTGTCTGCACCACCCCGTCCGACGAAGTCCTTCCAATCATCCTCTGCAGTTGCGCCACCGCCCAGACGTAGTAGGTGATTTGAGGAAGAAGCCTCCCCAGATTGATCGAATTCGCGGTCGTCAGGTTGCGCGTTCTGACAAGCTCCTCATCGGTCAACGCCTGCTTCACCAGCCGCTGGCAATCGTCAAACGTGCCGTCAACTTCAATCGCATGGATGTTCCCCCCTAGCGTCGTCATCTGCTGCTCCTGGAGCCGGCTGATTTTTCCGGACGGATAAAGCACGAACACTTCTATGTGCGGCACGCCAAAGAAACCATGAGCCACGGCGCTCCCGGTGTCGCCGGACGTTGCAACGGCAATCGTAATCCTGCGCTCCTCTTTTCCGAGAAGGTACGAAAGCACTTGAGCCATGAATCTCGCGCCGACATCCTTGAATGCAAGCGTGGGACCATGGAAAAGCTCCAGGAGGAAGAGATCGCTCTCAATTTGGACTAGAGGAATCGGAAACGTCCATGCCTTCCGGACAATCTGCAGCAAGTCCTCGGAGGGGATCTCATCAATAAAAAGCGAGAGGACCTCCTGTCCGAGAGTGTGGAGGGAATGAAATCTAAGCTGGTCGAGACAAGAAGCCGGCAGAGGGGGAATTCGCTCGGGAACGTAGAGGCTTCCATCCGGGGCCATGCCCTGGAGCAGGGCCTCACGAAAGGTGACGGCAGGGCTCTTGCCAACTATGGATCGGAATTTCATGCCGGCCTTCAGAAGAGCGTGGAACCGAAATATTGAAACGATGAAACCGCGGCGATGGCGACAATCCTCCTAATCGGAGGCCTCATGATTTCGTCGTCATTGTTTTCTCCAGACGATACGCGCCCCCTCCATATTGACGCGCGAAATGTACACCTCACACTGCACCTTTGCGACACGCGCAAACGTTCTCTGCATCGCCACTCCAATCTGCCGGGCTGCGCGGGGAGAAGAGGCAACGGCGAAGATCGAGGGACCGGAACCGGAAATCGAACATCCGAACGCACCGGCCTTGATCGCCGCTTGCTTCACATCATTGAAGCCGGGGATGAGGTTGGCTCGAACGGGCTCCGCAACCTCGTCTTCTACACATTTCCCGACAAGCTCCGGATCTCCGGACGCCAGGCCGACCGTCAGTCCGCTGATGTTCCCCCACTGGCGGATCGCCGTCCGAAGCGAGATTGCTTTCGGGAGAATGTTGCGGGCTTCCTCCGTCCTGACAACAACATGAGGATGGACGACGACCCACACGATGCTGTTGCGAACGGGAATCGAAATAATGTCGAGCGGTTCGTAGCTGCGGACGAGACATGCGCCGCCAAGAAGAGAAGGGGCAACATTATCGGCGTGGGGAGAGCCGGATGCCTTCCGCTCCCCCTCGACGGCAAACCGAAGAAGGTCGATCCTCTTCAGCGGCTTCGAGAGCAGCGCGTTGACTGCAACGACCGAAGCGACGCTGCTTGCCGCCGAGCTTCCGAGACCAGAGCCGATCGGCATTTCTTTGTGGAGAACCATTGTCACGCCAAACGGGGGCTTGAGCTCATCCAGCATCAGCGAAGCGACGTGGGCCGCGACATTGTCGGGTGCANNCGGGACGGGAACGTCCTGCTGCCGTGTTCGAACGGCAAAGGAAAGTCCCGGCGCGCTCCGGCGCTGTGCAACAACGTAATCCCCCGGCTCGGCGATGGCAATACCCAACACGTCGAAGCCGGAGCCGAGATTGGCAATGGTCGCCGGGGCAAACGCTTTTATTTTTCTGGGTGTCACGATCAATAGGGGAGATAATGAAGCAGCTTGAGGAGGTCCGAGAACACGCCCATCGCCGTTACATCTGCGCCGGCACCCGGGCCTTGCACAACGAGGGGCGTGCGCGCGTAGCGATGCGTCGTGAACGCGATGATATTGTCGCTCCCTTTCGTTGCTGCAAAGGGATGGTTCAGGGGAATTTCCTTCAAGCCGGCGAAGGCCGCATTCCCCTGCAGCGTTCCGACGTAGCGAAGAACGGCGCCTCGCAGGCGCGCGTTTTGGAGTCGTCGTTGAATCAGGAGATCGTGCTTCGCATAGCGGGCAAAGAATTCTTTTGAGAACGTCCCCTTGCGCAACTTGGGCGGCACGAGGTTCTCGACGCGGATGTCCTTCATGTCCATCTTCATGCCAAGCTGCCGTCCCAGGATGAGCAGTTTGCGCGCCACATCTTCCCCCGACAAATCATCGCGTGGATCGGGTTCCGTGTAGCCAAGCTGATGGGCTTCCTGCACGAATCCGCTGAACGGGCGGGTTCCGTCGAAATGATTGAAGAGATAGCTCAGCGTGCCGGAGAAGATCCCCTCGATCTTCACGATCTGGTCGCCGCTGGCGATCAGGTCGTTCAGCGTTGAAATCACCGGCAGCCCCGCGCCGACGTTTGCCTCGTACAGGAAGTACTTCTGCCGGCGTTGCATCAGATCCATCAGCTCTTTGTACTGCTTCCATGGCAGGACGTTGGCTTTCTTGTTCGGGGTGACGATGTGCAGGTTGGCTTTTACGAAATCGGGGTAGGCATTCACGACCTCCGAGCTTGCGGTGCAGTCCACGAGAACGGCGTTGGTGAATTCCAACCGGGCGATCTGACGTGCAAACTCGTTCGGACGCGAGACGTACTTGGAGTTCGTCAGTTGCTCACGCCAGCTTTTGAGATCGATTCCTTCCGGGGAGAGCACATACTTCTTGCTGTCGGCAATGCCGCAGACCTGCACGTTGAATCCTTGTGCATGGAGAAACGCGCGCTGCTGGTGAAGCTGTCGCAGGAGCGTGCCGCCGATGTTGCCGACGCCGACAACAATGACGGCAAGCCGTTTTGCCCGCTCGAAGAATGCCTGGTGAATAACGTTCAGGGCACGGTTGCGCTGCACGGAGCCGATGACAAACGAGATGTTCTGCTCCGAGGCCCCCTGAGCAATTGCCGTAATGTTGATGTTGTTCCGGCCCAGCGCTTGAAAGACTTTTCCCGCCACGCCCGGAGTCCCTTTCATTCCTTCGCCGACGATCGCGATGATCGACTGGTCCGGTTTCTCGTCAAGAGAAGTCAGCTTGCTCTGCAGCTCGAAGTGGAATTCTTTTGCGACGGCTCTTCTGGCCGCCGGAACGTCTGCCTTGCTGATGGCAAAACAGATCGTGTGTTCCGAGGATGCTTGTGAGATGAGAATAACGTTGACCTTGTGGGAGGCGAGAGCGCTGAACAAGCGCTCGGAGGTTCCGGGCACCCCTACCATATTCATTCCCCGCAAGGTCAGGAGGGCGATGTCGTCGACGGACGTGATTCCTTTGGCAACCCCCTCCCAGTCGTCTGCACGTTCGGAGATCAATGTCCCCGGCGCGTCCGGATTGAGCGTGTTTTTGATCAAAAGCGGAATCTTCTTGGCAACGGCGGGCGCAATGGTTGCCGAATGGAGGACCTTTGCGCCAAAATAGGAAAGCTCCATCGCTTCTTCGTAGGTCATCTGTGGGATGACGAAGGAGGAGGGAACTGCCCGTGGATCGGCGCTCAGGATGCCGTCGACATCCGTCCAGATTTCGATGACGGAAGCGTTCAACGCCGCGCCGAAGATCGCCGCCGAATAGTCCGAACCATTCCGTCCGATCGTGGTTGTACGGCCATCCTCCGTCGATCCGAGGAAGCCCGTAACGATTGGAATGACCTGTTTTTTGTCTCCGGAGAGTTGCTTAAAGTATGCACGAATTCGCTTATTGGTTTCCTCGAAAAGAACCGTCGCCCGCGTGAATTGCTCGTCGGTCACAACCAGATGGCGGGCATCGACAAACTCCGACGGCTGCGTCTGCCGGAAGTGAGCAGCGATGATGAGCGCGGAGAGTCGTTCTCCAAAACTTGCCGTGAGGTCGAGTGCCCGTGCCGGCGAAAAACGAAGCAGATAGATTCCATGCAGTGCGTCCTTCAGTTCGTTGAGGAGCTCATCAACGGCGGCGTGGATCCCTTTTCGTTTCGACTTACCAACGAGGGCATCAACGGCTTCCTTGTGTCGGTCTGCGATCCGGCCAAACAACGCGTGATAGGACTGATCCCCTTTTGACGCGAGTTGCGCGCACTCGAGAAGTTGGTTCGTAACGTTCTGAAACGCCGAGACGACAACGACGACGCGCTCTCTTGTTGCCGTTTGGAGGACGATCTTTCTGACGTCGCGAATGCGATCGGGACTTGACACGGATGAACCGCCGAATTTCAGTACTCTCATACGCTTACAGGACTTACCATGTGAAAGATGAATGATCGTGTGGATTCGCGTGAATTCATGGGATCACGAACACAGGCGGCAGTTTGTGGAGGACCGCCACAAAAGACGACGGCTTTTTTCTTCCCGCGAAACACGCGGAACACACGAAATGGTTTTCGCGTACTTCGCGTGTTTCGTGGGCAATTCTCATCTGTCGTGTTTGCTTTGTTCCTTGATCGAGCACTGACAACGGCAGCGCCAAACCTCCATGGCCGCGCCCAAAGGCGGCGGATTGCTACGTCGGACCGAGCTTCTTACCGTCGCGTTCGGGTCGGTGTCCGTTGCTCCAACTCCAACCGCTCCGGATCGGGGAGGTAGGTCACGACGAACACTTCCTCGAGCTTCACAAAATCCACCCCCGGCGTCACGAGCACCTTCTTGAACAGCGCCCCTTGTTGCTCGAGCACCTCGCCCACTACGCCTATTCGAATGCCGGGCGGATACGTGCTGCTGTAGTCGGAGGTGATGACGACATCGCCCGCGCGGACGTCGAGCGTTTTCGTGACGTTGTTGAGCACGACAGACTGGCCGTCCCAGGCAACAATGCCGTCGACGCGACTCCGCTGGACTTTTGCGCTGGCGCGGAAATCAGTGTTCAGAAGAATCCGGACGACGGCGTAGTGGTCGCTCACGGATGCAATGACACCCACCAACCCCCCGTCGCCAAGAACTGGCATGCGCTCCTGCACCCCTTCCAGCCTCCCGATGTCGAGCGTGATGGTGTTGCGGAGCAATGTGAGATTCTTCCCAACGACTTCTCCGGCGATCAGGTTGTAAGATGATGCGTTCTTGATTCCAAGGAGCAAACGAAGGCGAATGTTCTCCAATGTCGCTTCCCGAAGCCGGCTTGCCTCGTCCGCGAGATCGATGTTCATTCGTCGCAATTTGTCGTTCTCTCCCCTCAGGCCGAAGTAGCGGGGAACAACGGCCAGTTGTTCCTGGAGAAGTCCAACTCCGACGGTGGCAACGCCGCGAACATGCTTCATCTGGGGGTTGTCGTTGAGGGCCATCAGTGCGAGTGACAAGACCAGAAGCGCCGTCAGGACGGCGTACTCTTTGAAGAGTATGGTAAAATTGTAGATCCGGCGAAACATGATCTCCTCATTGAAGCGATGCACAGAGGGACGGGGTCGAGGCAAAAGATGGGTGCAAAACGTGAGGTGGGTATCAGGTTTCGCAGCCCCAGCCGGCAGCTCTCCCGCCTACCATGATTCATTGCAGTCGCTGCGGTGGGAAGGCGGGCATGCGAAATCTCAAGTTCGTCCGCTAATAGCGTTTGCTCTTGATGAGAACTTTTGAGTAGTGCTTGAGGTCTTCGAGCACTTTTCCCGTCCCGCGAACAACTGCCGTAAGCGGATCTTCGGCGACGTGCACCGGGAGACTCGTCTCAAGGCGCAGTCGTTCATCGAGGCCCTTCAACAACGCTCCGCCGCCGGTGAGCATGATGCCGCGATCAAGGATGTCGGCGGAAAGCTCGGGCGGTGTTCGTTCGAGGGTGACCTTTACTGCTTCGACGATCTGAGAGATCGGTTCGTTGAGCGCTTCACGGATTTCGACCGAGCTTACTTCCGTCGTCTTCGGAACACCGTTGACCAGATCGCGGCCCTTGACCTGAATCGTGATCTCTTCTTTCAGCGGCATAGCGGAGCCCACTTCGCACTTGATCGCTTCGGCGGTTCGCTCGCCGATCAGAATGTTGTGATTCCGCTTGAAGAACTGAATGATCGAATTGTTCATCTCGTCGCCTGCCACGCGTATCGACTCCTCGTTCACGATGCCCGAGAGAGCAATAACGGCGATCTCGGTTGTTCCACCTCCGATGTCAACCACCATGTTTCCGACGGGGGCGTCAACGTCCAGGCCGATGCCGATGGCCGAGGCCATCGGTTCGGCGAGCAAGTGCACCTCTTTCGCTCCGGCGTGCTCGGCAGAATCCCGCACGGCTCGTTTCTCGACCTCCGTTATGCCGGAAGGGACGGAAACGACGATTCTCCGGCTCGGAACCCACCCTACGCTGATCTTCTTGATGAACTCGCGCAGCATCCCTTCCGCGATTTCGAAGTCGGCGATGACACCGTCTTTCATCGGGCGGATNNGGTGTTCCGATCGAACGCGACGATGGAAGGTTCATTCAGGACGATTCCCTTCCCCTTCATCCAGATGACGGTGTTCGCGGTTCCCAGATCGACGGCGATATCAGACGAGAAGAGTGAGAACAAGTTCATT
>DMMN01000220.1:0-144 GCA_003453835.1 Bacteroidota bacterium
CGGTTTGTAGCCTGCCTTCTGGATTGCCTCGAGGATCACTTCGACAGCCTCGACGTTCGACTTCAGACTTGGTGCGAAGCCGCCCTCGTCACCGACCGCGGTGTTGTAGCCTTTCTTGTGAAGGACAGACTTCAAGGAATGAAA
>DMMN01000220.1:279-14504 GCA_003453835.1 Bacteroidota bacterium
CTTGTCGATGCCGATCTGGTCCGTTGCATCGAAGCCGATGACCTCTTCGGAGAGAACGTTGTTGACGTTCTCGACTGCCTTCAAGACTCCTTTGCCAAGATAGCGGGCCTTGTCGCCGTCACGCAACTCGACGGCCTCATTCTCCCCCGTGGATGCACCGCTCGGCACGGCGGCACGAGCGATCGTGCCATCCTGCAGCGTCACATCGACTTCAACAGTTGGATTGCCGCGAGAATCAAGGATTTCCCGCGCCCACACATCGGTAATCGTCGTAGCCATGAGAGCCTCCAGGAATGATTTAAGAAAGCGTGTTCGGTTCGGTGGATTTGGATGACTTGGGCTCGCTGAGAAAACGGCTCGCAGGAGGATTCGGAAGAAACGGAGAGAAGGAACTTGCGTGGATGAGAGTACACTTCCAGAATCCAGTCAGCCTGATCGAAATGAATGTAGCACCGGCCTCTGTGCGCGCTCCAAGCATCTCAGCGTAAGATTGCTTCAAACCGGTGAGGGCTAATTAAGCCAAAATTTCAGGGAAATGCAATGTATCTATCCACAGCTTTACACACCCAAGTTCAGTCAGTTGAGCGNNGACCTGAGTCGGGACGAGCGAAGTCGAAGACTCCACGAGCCAGCCACTCTGGACACGATTCGACTTCGTTGCGCTCGTCCTTCGGACTCGCTCCACTTTGCTCAGCGCGACTGAATTTTTTTGCCCGCAGATTGGGTCAACTCGTGATACATCGTCAGCCGGCGAGCACGGCTGAGGGATGGTCTAATTTGCTTTTCCGATCCTCTCATCCATCCAATCGCATAGTTTCAGGCGTTCATCGATTTCAACCGCGTGCGCTCCGCCGGCCACATAGTTCAACGCCTGCCAGAGGTGCAGTTTTGATTTCTGGTACTTGCCGATTGCGAAGAAGTGCCGGGCAATCCGTCGGTGCCGATGATACTCAAGTGCATCAGACTTCATCCTGGGAATTCGCGTCCAGAGTCGGATTGCATCGTCGAAGCGTTCCATCGCGGAGAGTTCTCTCGCTTGAAGATAGTCGGCAAGAGCGTTGCTCCGACCGGAGGTGTTGGCTCGACTGAGCAGCTCCGTTCTCTCTGTGTCAGACAATTCCTTCAGGAATAACGGCTTGATGTGTCGAGAGAGAGCGGAATTCGAGAGCACTTCCAGGCGGATGGCGCTCGCTTCATCCCAGCTTTGACTGACATGTGCGAGCATCAATTCTCTGTAGAGATCATTCGCCCGCCGCGTCGAGTCAACCGCCCAGTAGGAATCGCCCAGGACGAGCCTCAGCGGGAGGAGTGAATGCCCGATCGCGGAATCGCGCAATTTCTCTTCTGCAAACTGAATCACCTCGGCGTAGCGCTGAAGCTTGAAGAGAGAGTTTGCTTTCTGAAAGATCGCCTCGATACTTGTGCTCAAACCGAGAGACCGGTTTGCAGATTCCAGGGCCTCTTGATATTTTTTCTGACCGTAGATCGATCGAGTTTCCGCATTTGAGTTCGCAACGACTCGCGCGCATTCCTTCGCGAAAATGGAGGGGCGCTTGAACAGATAGGCCGCCTTTTGGAGATCGGCCTCACCAAGGGAGGCCCGATCCACATGCCGCCGCCAATCGACAACAAGCGTTCCAAGTTCTCTGTTGTAGAACGTGGAGAAGTCTCCCGACTTGTAAACGAGCTTGAAGCGCCGGATGCCGTACCGATCGATGAGATACCTGCAAAACGAGCCGGCAAGCACGTAGCTCACGCTCGGATGCGCTCTCATGAAGCCTGAAATCGAAAAAATGTCCTCCATCGCCGGATCGATGCCGACGGCGAAGATCATCGCAGCAAGATGATGAAGCTGCTCTTCGTACTCGACGTTCTCCGCGGCGGTTGCCAGCCCTTCGATGAGTCCGGAGTTGACACCGACACGGAGAAAAGGAAATCCGAAATCAGCCGCCATCACGTGTACGAGCTCGTGCTTGAGCGATGCGTCCGCATCACCCACGTTTAGGTGAAGTTGCCATAGCCACGGTTTCGCAATGTTGGTGCCGGCGGCTCCGATGAGGCGGCCCTTCTGCTCGGCCGACGCGTACAGATATGAATGAATCTTCCTTCTCGGCTCTACGCGAAGAAACTTGGAGAGTTGATCGAAATAGAACTCATGCAACTGGATGAGATGCGCAAGACGCCGGCCTTTCACCATCGTATCGGGATAAACGATCACAAAATGATCCGTTTCAATCCGACCTCCGAGCTCTCCTGCAATATGATCTTCCGAAGACGAGATGTTTAGGCGGTCGCTTAAAAGATACATGCCCGTGAGAAGGAGAAGAAGAACCGAAGCGACTGCAACCTTCAGTCCGATTGGCCGGCCGGGATCGTCTTGATTCAGACTTCGCTTGCTCGCTCTGGCATCGACGATAACGGCAAACAGGATGAGGAGGATGACGCTTGCCGCAGTCCCGAGTCGATACACAAGCAATCGTCCGACGATGTCGAGCGTCTCGTCGTACGTAAAGCCGGGGAAGAATCCGACGATCGGATTGAAGGCGAAGACCTGCGGGTAGCTGACGGTGATCACGATAATATGGAACAGCACGAGAAGCCACAGCAGAACAAACCAGGTCTTCCACTGACCTTTCATGACTACCGAAATGAGGAGTGCGAGAGCGTGGGCGAATATCACCGACGGCAAAGGAATCAACAGATAGAGGATCGCCCCGTGGATGAACGAGCAGTTCTTTACAAAGAGAGCATTCAGCGAAATAGGGACGAGGGGGATGAACAGCAAGAGACCGAGCGGCAAGGAGAGCCGTAGGGCAAAGTACCAAACGGTGCCGCTACGAGTTGTGGCGCCCTTTCGCCACGAAGAGACCGTTAGGAGGCCGGCGCAGAAACTCGCGACGACTGCCATCAGGGCAGAGAACTCAAAGCCGAGGTAGTTGAAGAGCGGAATCTGAGTGCAAACGAGCGAGAGGAGAAGTACAAGAAGAAGGGCGATTCGGTGGGATCGGTACGAAAGAAATTCCCGGAGCATGATTGATCCGACACGTGGGGGTAGATTGATCGTCCGTCCCGACAGGGTGGAAAACCGGAAGTACTAAAATTCCTCGCCGCTCACGCGCTGGATGTCTGCACCGAGCCCCGAGAGTTTTTTCTCGATCCGTTCGTAGCCGCGATCGAGGTGATAGACCCGCAACACATCGGTGGTCCCTTCTGCAATCAATCCGGCCAGAATCAAGGAGGCGCTTGCTCGGAGGTCGGTTGACATCACTTTGGCGCCTTTCAGCTTCTCAACGCCGACGACGGTGGCGATATTCTCCTTCACCGTGATATTTGCCCCGAGCCGTATCAACTCCGGGACATGCATAAAGCGGTCAAAGTAGATCGTGTCCGTAACGATGCTCGTTCCGCCCGCCAGCGACATCAGGGCAATCCATTGCGCTTGCATATCCGTCGGGAAGCCGGAATAGATAGAGGTTGTCACATTGACTGGACGTATCTCCCCGGATGGCTCGAGCTCGATGAAATCTTCACCGATGGTGAGCGTCGCCCCGGCATCTTCGAGTTTGGTTGTCACGGCGCTCATGTGACCGGGATTGCACCTTTCCACTCGAACCTTCGATCCCTTTTTGCCCGCGATCGCCGCGGCGACAAGGAACGTCCCCGCCTCAATGCGGTCTGGAATCGTTGTGCAGTCGGCAGGATGGAGTTCGTCCACCCCTTCGATCTCAAGATGATTGCTTCCGATGCCGTTGATCCTGGCTCCCATCCGAACGAGAAACTCGGCCAGCGCCGAAATCTCGGGCTCCATAGCGGCGTTATCGATGACGGTTGTTCCCTTCGCCAAGACTGCGGCCATCATCACATTCCCCGTTGCACCGACGCTCGAAACGTCAAACACAATGCGAGCTCCTCTGAGGCGTGTTGCTTTTGCGAGGATGTACCCTGCGTCGAGCTTGATCTCGACCCCGAGCTTTCGAAGTCCCTCAATATGCAAGTTTACGGGCCGCGGTCCCCAGGCACAGCCGCCCGGCAGGGAAACATGCGCGGCGCCGTATCGCGCCACCAACGGTCCGAGCACGTAGATCGATGCACGCATTTTCTTCACATGTTCGTATGGAGCTTCGAATCTTGTGACATGCGAGGAATCGACCGTGAGCGTGTGATCGGCATGAACGATGCCGACACCCATCGACTCCAGCAGCCGCGACATCGTCGTAACGTCGCGCAGGGTCGGCGTGTTTTGAAGTGTGTACGTTCCCGGCGCGAGGAGCGTCGCCGGCATCAACGCGAGCGATGCATTCTTCGCACCGCTCACCTGGACGGTTCCGCTTAAATTCCTTCCTCCCGTGATGACGAATTTGTCCCAAAGGGGCCCTCGCCTTGGCGTTCTTATCGACCTTCCCTTCGATTCAACCGGTCTGAATATAATTTATAATGGACTGAAAGGCAAAGCAGCCCAGTGCTCACGCTCGGAGGGGCGCTTCGCCCTTCGAGTGATCGACCGCTGGGACGATGGAACGCGAGGTCCCCGACATCCGCGCGAGACCGTTCCTTGTATTTCGTTCATTTTTTCCCTACACTTTTCGGGAAAGACGCGGTCGCCATGCAGCCGCCTGTCGTGTGCACACCTCGAGACCGCTCTTTCACCAATCCTTTATCCTCAATCCGTTATCTGAAACCGGGGTTTATGTCAGTACAAATCATCGTTGGTGCGCAGTGGGGCGACGAAGGCAAGGGCAAGATCGTCGATCATTTAAGCAAAGATGTCGATATCGTTGCGCGCTATCAGGGTGGGGCAAACGCAGGGCACACGGTCGTTATCCCAACAAAAGGACCGAACGGCGTCACTTCGAAAGAGTATGTCCTTCATCTTATCCCTTCCGGCATTTTCCATAGACACGTTACGTGCGTCATCGGGAACGGTGTTGTGCTCGATCCCGTCGCGTTGATGACGGAGATCGAACAACTCCGAGGCCTCGGCATCAGCATCAAGGGTCGCCTGCTCATCAGCCACAACGCTCATCTCATCATGCCGTACCACAAGCTACTGGATTCGATTCGCGAACAGGGCGAAAACAGAATCGGCACAACGGGCCGTGGCATCGGTCCAGCTTACATCGACAAATATACCCGCACCGGGATTCGTGTGGTGGACCTGATGAACCGGGAAGTGCTTTGCAGGAAGCTCAAGCAGAATATCGAGGAGAAGAATGAGTTGTTGAGCAAGGTGTATCACTCACAAGTGCTTGATGTAGATGAAATCATCAACGAGTATCAGGAGTTCGACAAGAAGATCGACGAGTATGTCACCGACACCTCGGCGTACTTGAACAGTGCCCTGAAAAAGAAAAAGAAAATCCTTGCGGAAGGTGCTCAAGGGGCGTTTCTCGACGTCGATCACGGCACCTATCCGTTTGTGACATCCTCGAGCCCGACGAGCGGTGGCGCCTGTACGGGACTGGGGATTCCTCCGACGGCGATCACTTCCGTCATCGGTGTTGTGAAAGCGTATTCCACGCGCGTCGGAAACGGACCTTTCCCGACGGAACAACTCAACGAGACCGGCGAACGGCTGCGAAAGGTCGGCGGTGAGTATGGGGCCACAACAGGCCGCCCGCGTCGCTGCGGCTGGCTCGATGTGGCAAGCCTTCGCTATTCCATCCGTGTAAACGGCATCGAGAAGATCGCCATCACGAAGCTCGACGTGCTCGATGAGTTCGATGAAATCAGAGTCTGCACCGGCTACAAAGTAAACGGCAGAACAATGGGCAACTTCCCCACCGACGTACAGACGCTCGAATCCGTCGAGCCGCAGTACCGGGTCTTCAAAGGCTGGCGAACGAGGACCTCCGATTTCCGCAGCTATGCCAAACTGCCGGCCCCCGCGCGCAAGTATGTTGATGCAATCGGGTCAATGCTGGAGACGCGAATCTGGATGGTTTCAGTCGGAGCCAGGCGCGACCAGACATTGATCGTGAAATGATGCCAGTTTCATCGCTATTCCACAGCATTCGGCACACCAGAAGACCGTTGGTCTTCAGTCGTTGTCCGCTCCTCTAGGGAAATGACACCTAATCCCAAACACGTCATGCCGCAATCCGGCGAGATCAAGACCGTCCTCCTCGTTCTGGCTTTCCTGATCGTGGCTTCGACGCTTTGGTACACCCACGACATCGTTCAGGAGCTGCAGGCAAAGGAGAAGCAAATTGCGAACCTCTACGCGAAGGGATTTGAATACATCGGGAGCGGAAAGACGCAGAGCGGCGATTACAGCTTCGTCCTTGACGAGATCATCAAGAACATCGACTTCCCGATCATTTCGACCGATGTTCAGAACGAACCGCTCCCACCGTACGCGATGACCGTCCGCAATGTGGATCTCGACACCTCGGCCTCGCTCGACAGCCAACATCTGTTCCTGAAACGGATGATCGTAGAGATGGACGGGCAAAACCCACCGATCAAAGTCCAATACAACGACACACTTGTCATCAGCTACGTCCATTACGGCGAATCGCGTTTGATCAAACGCCTGCGAATGCTGCCATACATCGAGTTTACGGTGGTTGCTCTCTTCATCTTCATCGGCTACATGAGCTTCAGCTACATCAAACGGAGCGAGCAGAGCAACATTTGGGTCGGGATGGCTCGCGAAACGGCCCATCAACTCGGCACGCCGATCTCAAGCATGATGGGGTGGATCGAGTTGCTCAAGCATCAAGCGGGTGAAGGCAAATCGAAAATGACGGAGACGCTGCGCGACATGGACAACGATCTCCAGCGGCTTCAAAAGATCGCCGACCGCTTTTCCAAGATCGGATCGAAGCCGGACCTGAAGGAGGAGAACATAGCAGAGGTCATCGACAAGGTGCTGCAATACTTCCAGCGCCGCATTCCACAAACAGGAAAACGGGTGCAGTTGAGCTTCGATCAGAAGGGAATCCTCTCCGCGCAGATCAACAGGGAGTTGTTCGAATGGGTGATCGAGAACCTCGTCAAGAATGCGCTCGACGCGATCGATTCCGGGGAAGGGAAGGTCACCATCAGCATCTCCGAGCGCCCGGACTTCGTGTACATCGACGTCACGGACAACGGCAAAGGGATCGAGCCCAGCTATAAGAAGGAAGTGTTCCGGCCAGGGTTCTCCACGAAGAAGCGAGGATGGGGTTTGGGCCTGAGCCTCTCGCAACGCATCATCGAATCCTACCATCGCGGCAAACTCACTCTCAAGGAAAGCAGACCCGGCGTCGCTACCACGTTCCGGATCAAACTGAAAAGATAACCCTCACATTTCTGAAGGAGGCATGGATGAGTTATCGGTTAGCCGTTTCGAGCCTTGCAATCGTCCTCATTGCGACGACAACATCCGTCAGTCAATCGCTCGATGCGATGGTTGATCGGGAGCTTCCAATGCTCGTGGAGAAATACAAACATCTTCACGCAAATCCCGAAATCTCGTATCAGGAAGAGAAGACCTCGGCATACGTCGCACAGGAATTGCGGGCGCTCGGCTACGATGTCACCGAGCGAGTCGGCAAGTATGCCGTCCCGAACCGGGTTTGCTACGGCGTTGTGGCTGTGATGAAGAATGGGAACGGGCCGACGGTGCTCGTGCGCACGGACCTGGACGGGCTTCCGCTCCAGGAGAGAACCGGCCTCTCTTACGCAAGCAATGCGAAGACAAAGAACGAGACGGGGGAAGAAGTAAGCGTGATGCACGCCTGCGGACACGATATCCATATGACATCCTTCCTCGGCACCGCCAAGATGTTGAGCCGGATGAAAGACCGGTGGCGCGGAACGCTCGTGATGATCGGCCAACCGAGCGAAGAGCGCGGAGCCGGCGCCGTGGCCATGCTCAACGATGGACTCTACACTCGCTTTCCCCGGCCCGACTATGCGATTGCACTTCACGATAACTCCTCGCTCGAAGCCGGAGTTGTGGCACTCTGCGAGGGTTACGCGCTCGCAAGCGTTACGTCGGTCGACATGACCGTTCAAGGCGTCGGCGGCCACGGCGCGTATCCGCAAACGACGAAAGATCCCATCGTTATCGCATCGCAGATTGTTCTCGCCCTGCAAACGATCGTCAGCCGCGAGAACTCGCCGTTTGATCCGGCCGTTGTAACGGTCGGTTCGATCCATGGCGGGACAAAGCACAACATCATACCCGACGACGTGCATCTTCAACTGACGGTTCGGGCGTACAAAGAAGAAGTCCGGAAGAAGGTGCTTGCCGCCATTGAACGGATTGCGAAAGGAATTGCTGCGGCCGCGGGCGTTCCTGCAGATCGGGCGCCGGTTGTGAAGAGTGATGAAAACGAATTCACGCCGTCAACCTACAACACTCCGGAGCTGACACGGCGCGTAACAAAGACGCTCCAGGCGGCGCTGGGAAAGGAGAAAGTCCGGATCGCGGAGCCGGTTATGGGGGGAGAAGACTTCGGACAGTTCGGCGACGGCGGGAAGATTCCCACGTGCATGTTCTGGCTGGGCGCCGCGGATCCCGGGAGGCTGGAGAAGTATAGAATCGAGGGAGCTTCGCCACCCTCTCTTCACTCCAGTCAGTTCGCGCCTCTGCCGGAACCGACGATTCGCTCGGGCGTCATTGCGACGACCGCCGCGGTGTTGGATCTCATGCAGAGATAATGTACGTGAGAAGTGAAGGCTCCCGGCGGCTGGGCAAAAGACATGAAGCGATCTCTCTGTCGCCGCAAAGCAACTCCGATGCTCACCATACCCCAAGCCAATCTTCGCGAAGAAGCCGGCGAGATACGACGCCGGCATCTCTGCGACACAACCTGATGACCGTGGAGTATTCCTTCATCGTTCCGGGCGTCAGTCTCCGGTCGATGTGTGATCGTGGGTGATCCGCCATCCTTCCGGCTTCTTCTCGACGATCAACGTAAACCTTCCCCACGGCTGATCGTTCGTTCGGTTCAGGCGCCAAACACCCGTCGCGATCGCAGCGGAGGCGGACACGCTTCTCACGACAAGGTTGGAAAACTCCAGCGTTCCCATCTTCTCTTTCGATCCATACTTCTTCTTGTAACGGTCAAGAGTTCCTCTGTAGCCATGCGTCAAGATTCCGCCGCTGACAAATGAGAGGCTGTCGGAGTTCCAGTAGCCGCTCATGTATCCTTCAATATCTCCGTCATTCCAGGATGTCACTTGCTCCGCCAGAAGTCGCTCAATCGTTTTCTCATCCGTTTGAGCATCGGAGCGCGTTGACGCGATCAACACCAGAAGGAGGATAATCCAAGTGGATTTCATCGCTTGAACATGTTAGTGAGCCGGCGTTGTCTGTGGCGGGCTCTTCGGTTTGAACACGGCATAGCCAAGCAAGGCTCCAAGGATCGAAAACATCGGATAGGCAATCAGCGAGAGAAAGAGATTATCCAGGATCGAGGATGGCTTTGAAGAATCACGCAGCGATTGCTCGAGTTGTTCCTTGAACTGATCGATCGCATCGCTTGGGATACTGCCGCTCTCTGCCATGCGTTCAAAGAGTCTATCGAACAACGACTTCACGAGTTCTTCTCCCACCGGTCCAAATGTCACGAGAAGCAACACGCCGATGAACGACGCGACGAAAGCTCCGGCGACTCCCGACATCAGGCCGAGGAGGAGCGCGTCCGACGACTCCATTGGAATCATCTCCTCTGTGAGTTGTTGCTTGTAAAGATACATGGTGAGGAAGCCACCGAGCCAGATGCCTGCACAACAGCAACAGTTGATGAGATTGAGGCCGGGGATTCCCGACACGGCGCCGATCACGGTACCACCGATGAGCGAAACTCGTAGCTTATTCGGCTTTTCGAGCATACGATATACCTCCCTGCTTGGTGAGTCGGTTTCGGATTTGAGAGATTGCCTCAAGCAACGGTGGAACAATGAAAAACGGCAAGGCGCTCCCCAACGCAATGCCAGTAACGACTCTAGTGAGAGTCGTGCTTGGATGAAGCGACATCACGCTGAGGAGGACGTCAACAGTCATCGGCACCATCGCCGGGATGAGCCATCTTTTGTCCGGAATGATTGGAGACCGGACATCTCGAACAAACGGAAACAGAAGAAGCGAAATGAAGAAACCATAGTACATCGAAGTACACCGAATGCAAACAGCGAGCTTCTGGCCCTCGATGTGAAACGAGCGATGGTCGATCTGGTGGCAGATGGGGGAGAAGAACGAGTACAGGAGCGCACTGACCGAGTGATTGCTCGACGCCAGAAAAGGAGCAAGGACGATCCCTGCACACCAGGATGCGACAAGCAGAAGAACGATGATGTAAGTTTGCTTTGGGGATTCCATCGGCGGAAAAAACTGAGCCAGTATCGCGACAATTGAGGTCTTTGTCAAGGTAGTACTGTCGCGTGAGACGATCCGCGGACGGCAGACGGCTAACCTTGAGTGCTGTCATGTGCATCCTGCCGGCACTCCTTGATTCTCTCCCGTTATTCAAGTATTATTGCCGTCACAAAATTCCTCAGCCTCACCGAGTCGCGACAAAGTTACAAGGGTGACCGCGATCCTTCCAATTCTCCCTTTGTCGCGGTGATCCGATATGCTGACGGGGCTTCGAGTCGGAACAGCAAACGTATGCCAACACCAAAGAACTTCAAGATCGGCCTCGTTCAAATGGCGCTCAGTGCCGATCCGGAAAACAACCTCAAGCGAGCAATGGAAAGAGTTGTGCACGCTGCCCGCAAAGGCGCGCAACTCGTCTGCCTCCCCGAGCTGTTCCGGTCGCACTACTTTTGCCAGCGTGAAGACGTCGGATTCTTCGACCTAGCGGAGCCGATCCCGGGTCCGACAACAGCAGCGCTCGGCTGCCTCGCACGGAAGCACAAGCTCGTCATCATTGCCCCGGTGTTCGAACGAAGAGCTCCAGGCCTCTATCATAACAGCGCTGCGATCATCGATGCAAACGGCAAGATGGCCGGGCTGTATCGCAAGATGCACATCCCGGACGATCCGTCATACTACGAGAAATTCTATTTCACGCCCGGCGACCTCGGCTTCCAGGCGTTCGACACAAAAGTCGGGAAGATTAGCACATTGATTTGCTGGGACCAATGGTATCCGGAAGGGGCACGGCTCTCCGCACTCCAGGGCGCGTCTGTTCTCTTTTACCCGACGGCCATCGGTTGGCACCCGCATGAGAAAGCAAAGTACGGGAAAGCTCAACGCGATGCCTGGCAGACGGTGCAACGCGGTCACGCCATTGCCAACGGCATCTATGTCGCTGCGGTCAACCGTATCGGACTCGAGAGGCCGCTCAAGGACTCGCCTGGAATCGAGTTTTGGGGGACATCCTTCATCGCCGATCCACAGGGTGTCGTCCTTGCGGAGGCATCGACAGAGAAAGAGGAAATTCTGATCGCCGAAGTCGATCTTCATCATCTCGAAGAGATCCGCCGCAACTGGCCGTTCCTCCGCGACCGGCGTATTGATGCCTACGCCGGTATTGACCGCCGCTTCCTTGCTGACCATCCAGCGAAGAACAAAGGATAGAACGTTGGGGAAACCATTCACACCTCACGCCGCTCCGCTCTCTGCCTCGGCTCCAGGAAGATTGGGATATCGGATGCCCGCCGAATGGGAGCGGCACGAGGCAACATGGCTCGGCTGGCCATCCAACAAGACCGATTGGCCGGGCAAATTCGCTCCGATCCCATGGGTGTATGGAGAGATCGTCCGTAAGATCGCGCCCGGCGAGATCGTCCGCATTGTTGCGGATGCTCCCTCACGAACACAGGCGGAGCGCGTTCTGAAACGCGTTGGCGCCGATCTCTCGCACATCGAGTTTTTCAATTTCCCAACGAACCGGGGGTGGACGCGCGACTCGGGTCCGCTCTTCGTGCAGAACAGCCGGGAGCCCCGCGAGGCGATCATCGCGCGATTTCGATTCAACGCCTGGGCAAAGTACGATGATTGGCGAAAGGACGACCTCCTGCCGGAACGCGTCGCGAAGCGACTCGGGATCCATCTGCATCGTGCGAGAATTGGCGACAAGGACTTCGTCCTGGAAGGCGGCAGCATCGACGTCAACGGGCGGGGATCTCTCCTCACTACCGAGGAGTGCCTGCTCGATCCGCTTGTGCAAGCACGGAATCCGGATTTCGGGAGGCAGGCAATCGAACAAGCGCTGAGGGATAACCTTGGCGTGTCGAACATCCTTTGGCTGAACAAAGGGATCGCGGGAGACGATACCCACGGCCATGTGGACGACCTCTGTCGCTTCGTGAACCCGACCACCGTCGTGCTCGTGCAGGAGTCGAATCCACACGACGCAAACTATCGACCTTTGCAAGAGAACCGCGAGCGACTGCAGGAGATGCGACTGGAAGACGGCACGAAGGTCCAGACCATCTTTCTTCCGATGCCGGCGCCATTGTTCCTGGATGGCCAACGCCTTCCGGCGAGCTACGCAAACTTCTACATGGCAAACGCGGCACTTCTTGTCCCCACCTTCAATGATTCGAATGATCGCAAGGCGTTGGACATTCTCTCCGAGCTTGTAACGGATCGACCCGTCGTCGGTGTCCATGCTGTCGACCTTGTGTGGGGACTTGGAACGATTCACTGTCTCACGCAACAGCAACCTGCCCGGTGAGGAGCGCTCGTTCATCATCATCCGTAAACCTCTACGCGGGAAATGCGCTTTCTCGACTCTGAGGTAGAACACCACCTTCAAAGGTGGTGGCTTCTTTCTTCCCGCGAAACACGCGGAACACGCGAAGTTGGTTTCTTCGTTGGATTGAAATCAAATTCCTCAAAGCGCGTAGGATGTCCTCTATGATCTCACGTCAGATCAAAATCGTCTCAATCACGATGCCACTCTTCATCCTGGGGTGCGAACAATCCGCTATGGACACAACACACACGTCTGACCTCGGCTCAAAGATCAAACGCTTCGCTCCTGTCGAGATTACTGCCGTCGTCGCCAACCTGCCGGAGGGTGATCGCAAAGCCCTTTCCAAGTTGTTCGAAGTTTGCGCGCTCATCGACAAGATCTATACTCGACAAGTCTCGAGCGGAAATGAGGCGTTGCGCCAAAGACTCGAAGTCGACACGAGTTCTGAAGGAATGACACGGCTTCAGTATTTCAACATCAACATGAGCCCCTGGTCTGCGCTCGATCACAACGAGCCGTTCATCGAAGGGGTCCCCGCCAAACCGCCCCACGCAAATTACTATCCGGACGATATGAAGAGGGAAGAATTCGAGACGTGGTGGGCATCTCTCCCGGAGCCGGAGAAAGCGAAGGCAATAGGATATTTCCACACGATCCGCCGCGACACGGACGCGAAGCTTAGAATCGTTCCATACAACGAGGAGTACAGAGACCTCCTCGAACCCGCTTCAAGACTTCTGCACGAGGCGGCAGAGCTTACGACGAACGCGACCCTCAAGAACTTCCTCAGGAAGCGCGCAACCGCGTTTTTGACCAACGACTACTACGACAGCGATGTGNNCATTGAACCGACCATCGGTCCGTACGAAGTGTATATGGATGAGCTGTTCAACTACAAAGCGGCGTTCGAAGCGTTCATCACGCTGAGGAACGATGAGGAGACAAGAAAGCTGGCGATGTACTCCAGCCACCTTCAGGAGATCGAAGACAATCTTCCGATCGACAAGAAGCACCGGAATCCCAAGCTGGGTGCTCTCTCTCCGATCCGTGTGGTCGATGAAGTCATGGTGGGAGGAGAGGCAAGGCAGGGAGTAACTACGGCGGCGTTCAACTTNNTGAAGGAGAAGGGAAGCAAGCGTGTGATGTTGAAGAACGTTCAGGAGGCAAAGTTCGAACAGGTGCTCGTGCCGATCTCGCGCATCGCTCTTGATACCGACCAGCAACCGCTTGTCGCCTTTGAACCGTTCTTCACGCACATTCTCGCGCACGAGTTGATGCACGGCCTTGGGCCACACACCATTACCGTCAGCGGCAGGCAAACGACGGTACGGCAGGAGCTCAGAGAGCTCAGCTCCGCCTTTGAGGAGGCGAAGGCCGATATCGCAGGCCTCTTTGCGCTCCAGTACTGGATTGACAAAGGCATTGTACCGAAGTCGATGGAGCGGTCGATGTACGTGACGTACCTCGCAAGCTCGTTCCGCTCGATTCGATTCGGCATCAACGAGGCACACGGCAAAGGAATGGCTCTCCAATTCAACTACCTGCTGGACGAGAGCGCGTTTGACTACAGCGAGACGACGGGCACCT
>DMMN01000044.1 GCA_003453835.1 Bacteroidota bacterium
CAATCCGCTCCTTCGTCCCCCCGCGGCTTTGCATCATGGGTTTGCGGACCGCCTGACCTCTGATCCTAATTCTGCCATCACTCTCATTGCATGCGAGGGCGGGTCCATTCATATGGAGCGTGAATCCGCCGCCTTCCTGACCGGCAGGGTGGTGGTCGACATACTGCAACCGTGCATTGAATCCTTCTCCCTCNNCGAGGCCACGAGCTCGGCTTCCTCCGTGCTCAGAGAGACGCTGCTGCCGAGATCTCCCTGAACTTGCTGTTCCACGGGCATTGTGCTTTCCGTCGAACAGCCGAGGAACACAAACACCACAAAGAGCAGCGCGATGCACGCGGTTCCTGAAATGTACGTTCTCATGGGCATCCTCCTTCAGATAAAGTGAATGTGAAAATTGACTGCAGCGTTCGCGACGCTGCGGAGTGCAAATTAGGAGGAAGTTCAGATGGACACAATCGCACCTTAATGTGAAAGTTGAGCGCTCGGAGCGCGCACCGTTAACACATTGATGTGACTTGCAGGCTGGGAAGGATCGGGATCAACAGCGATTGCAGACAACGGCTGCGTCTCTTGTGGAGTGGTATATAGAGTGGGTTACTTGCGGTAATTCTTCAGCACTGCTTCCGTGCGGGAGTGAATCTGCAGCTTCTCGTAGATTCTCCGGACGTGCGTCCTGACCGTATCAAGGCTGATGAAGAGGGCATCGGCGATCTCTTTATATCGGTCTCCCCTCACAAGGTAGGACAGGATTTCTTCTTCTCGAGCTGTCAGGCAATGACTTCCCTTTGTCGAAGCGACAGTGTGTTGAAAAGACTCGACGACCATCCGGGCTATCTGCATACTCATAGGCGAGCCCCCCTCACGAACCTCTTGGATCGCCTCAAGGATTTTGGCCGGTGGAGTACGCTTAAGAAGGTAGCCGGAGGCTCCGGCTTTCAATGCTTTGAACACCTGTTCACTATCCTCGTAGACCGTGAGCATGATGATCTGAATGTTGGGATCCATAGCTTTGAGCCTTCCCACACAGTCGATGCCGGACATCTTGGGGAGGTTGATGTCCATCAGGACAATATCCGGCTTCTTCCTTCGAATGGATTCAAGCGCATCCTCGGCACAGCTGTACCCCCCAATACAACGATATCCGCTCGAGCCGTTGATGAGTACTTCAAGGCTCTCGCGGATTTCATCAACATCTTCCACAACACACACGTTGATCGTCATTCAAGAGTCCTCAAATCGAACCCCGCTATCCCCCCACTTCGCCGGGATGGTTCAGGAGGATCAGCGAACATGGTTTCCGTGAGCACCGGTAGGGCCTCGGAGTAGGCCAGACGACATACCCAAAATAGGGAAGAAGAAATGATTGCACAATCGCATCTTTGTGTGAAATCCGGAGGTCAGACGGCGATGACGATTCGCAGGCGTGTTCCCCTGTTTGGTGCACTCTCGAGATCGAGTGAGCCTCCAATCTCGGCGATACGCTGCCTCATATTCTGAAGCCCGTTACCGAACTGGTTTCCCCGCTCTGCCGGAATTCCTTTCCCGTTATCTTCAAGAAAGATCGAGAGAGCGTGTTCGGCGTACGCAACACTCATCGTCACATCCGTTGCCTGCGAATGCCGGGCGATGTTTGAGAGCGCTTCTTTGATCACCAAAAACGTGTTGTGACGCACTTCGGCGGAGACATGGGAATTCGGGAGTATGTCGGGAACTTCAATTCGGCATCGAATGGGACACAAGGAAAGATACTCCTTCGCGTACTGGCAGAGATAGGTGAGCATCCTGCCCGCGGTGTCGTTCTGTGGATTGACTGCCCAGACAATCTCGTCCATCGCATTGGTTGCGTCACGTGATGCGCCTATGATCCTCTCAAGATCTTTCTCGACTTCCTTCTTACGGGAGCTGTGCCGAAATGCCAGCTCACCGAGCAGCGTTATTTTCGACAGACTTGCCCCGAGATCGTCGTGCATGTCTTTTGAGATGCGCATCCGCTCGCGATCGAGGGCATGTTGTGCTTCAACCGCTCGGAGTTTGAGTCGAAGCTTTCTCGTAGAAACGAATCGTACCTCAGCGACGACCGTCGCCACCGCTATCACGCCGACGGCAAGTCGGAACCACCACGTAACCCAGAACGGAGGTCGAACGACGAGTTGGAGAGAAGTCCCCTCCTCATTCCAAATGCCATCACTATTACACGCCTGGACGCGAAAGGTGTACCCCCCCGGAGGGATGTTTGTGTAGTATGCTGCTCTTCTCGTGCCCGCAACAACCCATGCTCGATCATACCCTTCGAGCATGTACTTAAATGCGATCTTCTCCGGTGCAACGAAGCTTAGGGCCGTGTATCGGAGCTCGAGGTTTTGCTTGCCCGGATCAATGACGGGAACGTCACCTGGACTGACGGGGACATAGTCGATGAGCACGTCCTCCACGATAACGGTAGGGGGTTGTTGATTGGTTCGAATATCCCGGGGATCTATTATGGCTAGGCCTTTGACGGTCGGGAAGCAAATCCTTCCGTCGCGCGTCTTCCAACCTGCAGGCTGTCCGCCTCCATTGCACTCGCTACTTCGCATTCCGTCAGATCGACCGAAGGCAGAGACGAGCACCCTCGCTCGTCGCCCTTCGGCATACGCATCAAGGTCATGTTTTCGTGCCCGAAACACACCGTTGTTTCCGCTGAGCCAAATGTATCCAAAATCATCCTCGAGGATCTTGTGGATATTGTAGCTAATGGGCACATCCGGGGGAAGGAGAGGAGAGAATCTCCCATCCTTGAACCGACTTATTCCCCCCCCACCGGTTCCGATCCATATTGTTCCCTCGTGATCTTCATAGATGGCTCGTATCACGTTATGAGATAATCCATCTTTCGTCGTGAAGTGAGTAATCGAGTCGCCACTAAGACGATCCAAGCCATTGTGGGTGCCGATCCAGTAGGCTCCTTGTCGGTCTTCGCAGATAGCACGAACAATGTTATTCGAAAGACCGTGCTTCANNGTTTCCTGAATCGAAATGACCTCAGCGTTTGTTACGCTACGCGGGATTGCTAGCACTGGGACGCCGTCGGCTCGTAGCTGATGAACTCCTCGTATTGATCCGATCCAAACCTGATCTTTCGAATCAGCGAAGACAGACCGAATAATCGTGCGGCGTAGCTCATGGGCAGGAGGGGGAAGCGAGATCTTTCCGGCATGGAGCCGACTAAGGCCGTGACTTGTTCCGATCCACAAAGCACCAAGTCGGTCTTCACAAACNNCGAAGTCCTTGCTGTGTCGTATACGTCGTAAATTTCCCATCACGAAATCTATTCAACCCTCCGCCTGCAGTCCCCACCCACAAATTCCCCTCCCTATCTTCGAAGAGCGACCAGACGATCTCGTTTGACAGTCCGTCATTCGAAGAGAAATTCTCAAAAGTCCCATCCTTGTATCGGCTAAGTCCTCCTTCTCCTCCAACCCACAGGCTGCCGCTTCGGTCGATAAGAAGACTACGGACGTTCATGCTCGGTAATCCGTCGGTGTGATCTAAACGGCTGAACTTCCCATCTCNNCTCTCAGCACGCCTAGCCCCCACCCCATCGTGCCGATCCACAAGCACCCGGTACTATCCGCCACGATCGATCGAACGGCACTGCCTGCGAGCACTGATCCGTGAACAACCGTTTGAAATTTCCCATCTTTGAATTGGACCACATCGCCATCATCTGTGCCAATCCACAACGTGCCATCTCCGTCTTCGCACAGGGCCCTGATGCGCGTAGCGGACAGCCCTTCCCGCGGGCCGTAGGAGATTGTCATCCCGTTTGAAATTCGAATGAGTCCCCCAAGCGTTCCTACCCATATACTACCGTCTTCCGTTTCGAGAATCCGAGGTGCTTCGCTCAAAATTGTGCCTTCGACTCCGACGCGCGAGAATTTCTTCTGATCCCAACTAACCAGTCCTGTTCGTGTACCGACCCACAAGTTTCCCTTCCGGTCACCACAAAGTGATGTAACACCGGGCCTCGGGAACACCGCCGTATTCGTCTGATTGAAGAGGGTGAAACGAACTCCGTCAAACCGAGCCAATCCGTTGTGTGTCGCCATCCACAGATAGCCCTCTCTCGTCTGTGTGATCGCTGTAATGGAATTGTGAGGTAGTCCATCCTCTTCCTGCCAGACGTCGTGAATGTATTGGGAGATTGTCTTGCTGGGATCGAGTCCGCGCAACGATGGAGAAGGGTGGGATGGCTGAGCAATCAACGCCGACTTGAAGGGCGCGCAAAGAACAACTAAGCAGAGAATAAAAACAACCTGTCTCATCGTACCGGCGGCGCGCTCATTCTTCGTTTGCGTGCGGGACTGAGAGATGAATTATTGTCACACCTTGGAGCATGCGCAATTCTTACAGCCTCCGCATTTGCTCGCCAAATTCAAGAGGACCGACAGAAAGTGTTGTCACCAAAACGCAAAGTCAATGAGTTCCCAAGTATCGGATTCTTTCTACTGTGTGGTTGGGCGTTTGTGGCAAAGGAAAGATTGCCCGCCCGCACTTCGAGAATTCCACGTGAATCAAGATCATCAACTTGGGGTCAGTGACTCTGCTGAATAGAAAGCAACGCGATAGGTTGTGTGATGTTTCTCTTTGTGCGCATGCACGATGAAAAAACCACCACTTGGCAGTGCGGAGGATTTATTGCATCGAAGCTACAATCACTCATTCTCAAAGTCAATACCTGGAGTACTTGTTTCATCAATACTCAGATTCGCAGATGCGAGAATCAAACTTGTTCTCGAAAACGACATTGCTCCTTTTACGGAGGGCAAACCCTGACCCGTGATCTCGATACGAGTCGTTTGCTTCTGAGGCTCTCTGCAGGGGGAATCCGTTGGAATCCTTTGGGAGGTCAAACGCATCGTGAATCCGTCCCAACCCTTATCGCATGCTATTCTCGCCGTACTGGTGGATGCTTTTCTCCGGAGTG
>DMMN01000089.1 GCA_003453835.1 Bacteroidota bacterium
CGAAAGTAAAGGGCGTCGAATCCTTGTGTCCTCGGTCCTTTCTCTGTCCGCTTAGTCGTTGAAATTCAGCCGTCCACTTGCCAATGTTCCCTTTTGACTTTTTAGGGTTCAATTTTCCCCTTATTTCACGCCCTTGATTCTTACTCAGGGGGTGATTACCATAGCACTCCACAGACGCCAAAGGCCCTCACCTCCCAGCCGGCCTCGCCTTATCGACTCGAACATCGTCTGTTCTCCAGTTGACGCAGGCAACTTCAATTCAACATCAAAGGAGGTTGGATGACCACCTTCCGGAATGATGTTCGATTCATGTTGGGTGTGATAGTACTCTCGCTTCTCGTGTGTTCACCGGCAAGAGGTCACACAACACGCGGGCATAACGTCATAGAGGCTGCGGCCTACAAGAATCTGTTGAAAAAACAGAGGGGGGACATCCCACACCTTCCGTCCATGTCAGGGAAAGAAGTGATAGACCTTCTTGTTGCCCAAAGGATCCTCCGCGTCCCACCATGCTATCCCCAACCAGACGGAAACCCTGACTGCAATATGACGGAAACCGATTCACTTGGTTGGCTTCCCGTAATTGGCTCAGGAGACATGGATGCAATCTTCTATCGTCAATTCAGCAAGAATGGCCAGTATTTTCATTTCATGGCAAGTCCTGGAGCTCTCTATCGCAATCCGGAAATAGATCCTCGTACCAATGCTCCCCGCGGCCTTACCGAAGAGGCATACCCCCTCGCCATCCGATTTCTGACCGGGATGTACTTCGAAATCCTCGAGCGCAGCGACGAATCAAAGAAGTACTACAGAGATCTCTATTCCCTCATCCATACGGTGGGTGATTCATTTTCCGAAGCGCACGCCGACCGCGACACGGTCACATGGGCGATCAAGCTTCTGAAACCGTGGCAGGCCACAGCGTGGGAACCCTTCCTTATTTACTGGTCCGGCTGGCCTTACTACTTCAGCGATCTCATCCATTGGTTCCCGGAAGATCCGCGCGATAAAATGTACTACAGGGAAGATCTTGTGCCCGCTGATGAAGTCGAATTCTATGAAAAGAGTCCTTATCTTCTACCTCGATCGTTCCTTAACGCGCGCGGCATCGAAGCCGCGGACGCGATTGAAGACCTTCTCGTCATTACTGCCATCATCCTCAAGGAAGGCGGCGACAACAAGGATTCCCTCGAGCGCGCCGCCACGCGAGAATGGCGCTGGTATCTCGATCAGCATTTCAAAGGATACAGTGATCCTGACCTCGTATCCACCGTTGAATTCAAAGCCGCTCCGCGGGAAGAACAGGAATGGCGACCGATGGTGCAGGTTGGAGTAACTGGAAGAACTCGCAAGACTCCCGGCGGCCAGGATTTGCTCGTCGCCATGAACTTTGCGAAACCGCCAAGTGTCGTTGACCCGTTCGGGTTTTATGCCGGTTATGAGATCGGACGCCGTTCCGGCGCAGGCTCAACACTCTGGGTAGGTTCGGTCAGCTTCGGCCTTTACCTGTGGCATTATTCCGACCTATTGGCACTCGGTCTCGATCCCATCGTCGCCGACCTCACCTGGGATGGAAACCGGTTAACAGTCGAGCCGATGTTCTCTTTTGCGCGATTCGACGCATGGATTTCACGCCGCGTGTGGGTCAGCGTCCAAGGATTCCGCTACTCTCTCATCAACGGTTTTCGCTCGAGAGAATTCTCCCTGACCCTCGGTGTTGCATTCAGTCGCGATATCCCCCTTCACTGGACCGATTGGTTCACTCCACGCCGATACCTCGACAAAGCAGAGCAACCTGTCGGTGAACGCTGGCGCATTCCCGATGTCGATTCACCCCTCCGGCTCAACCCGAGGGCGTACGGCTACTTCCATCCCTTCGGTTACGGATTCCATAGCAGGCCAAGCCACGTTTCCATCCTTCCTGTGGGCTACACGTTTCTCCGCGACATTGACCGACGGTCAAAATTTTCCCGGTGGAGCTATGGAATGTATGTCGGGGTCGGCGGCGAACACAAGGGTCATGAGGTGTGGATGTTCGTGAAGGCAGGCCCTGTGATGCGTTTCAGACTTCTTTCGCTCCTTTCGCTCCAAGCCGCGCCGCTGACTCCCCGTCCTGCCATAGGCCTGTCGAAACATGCCAAAGGTTATGTTGATGCAGACGCATCGGCGACAATCGTGTTGGCGCTCGGTTCAATCGAGCTGGACCTTGACGTGCTCAAATACTCGTTCAGGGAAAAGCATTTGGAAAAGAAGGCAATTGCAGAGCTCAAAGTCGGAATACTACGGGAGTGACGTCATGAAATACTTTTTCACGGTACTGGCGGTGTGTTGCGCCCATGTTGTCGTCCTCAGCCAGATCAAGATCGATCTGAAGACACCGACGGGTGACAAAGAAAAGCTCAGGCTGGCAAAGGCGGGCCTTGGAGCGTACTTGCGACAGGCGGAATGGGCGGAGGTTGTCAACCTTGGTGAGGATTATTCGGTGTGGATCAAGGACCTCAAGCGCAAATTCACCGACAATATCCTCCATTTCGACGTAACATTGGAAGTCCGCACAACTGCGGACGTCGGATCCGGCACTCTCCTCAACAGCCGAATGATCCAGGATACCATTGACCTCAGTGCGAT
>DMMN01000276.1 GCA_003453835.1 Bacteroidota bacterium
CGAAGAAACAAGCAGCCAGAGTGAGGAAACGCGTATGAAGCGTAACTTCATTGTCGTTTAGAATAGAGTGTAGATGAAAGGGGCAATCGCGGAGCCCTCCGTCAGTACGATGAACAGTCCGAGTAGCACGAGGACGAAAAGAATCGGACCAAGCCACCATTTCTTCCTTACACGCATGTAAGCCCAGAACTCCGAGACGATGCCGAGTCTCGCTCTTGTCTTCTTGAGTAGTTTCATTTCAATCTCCTAGTCTAATTCGAACTCCTCAAAATGAACTTCTGCTATCCTCGAAGCATCCAGTACCTTCTTGTTCAGAAGGAAACTCCCGATGACCAGGTAGTCCATGTCAGTCCGAAGAAAGCACTTCATCGCATCATGTGGCGTGCAAACGATCGGCTCACCCCGGACATTGAACGAAGTATTGATGATCACCGGACATCCGGTCTGTCGGTCGAATTCTCTCAGAAGGTCGTGAAACAGCGGATTCTCTTCGTGTGCAACGGTTTGGAGGCGGGCCGAACCATCAACATGTGTCACTGCCGGGATATGGCGCTTCTCATCCCGCACCTGAGCAGTGAGCAACATATAGGGGCTTGCAGTCCCCGGCTCGAAGTATTCCGAAGCGCGCTCCAGCAAGACGGCGGGCGCAAAGGGTCGGAAACTCTCACGGAACTTGATCTTCAGGTTCACGCGTGATTGATTCTCCGGATTCCGGGCGTCCGCAAGAATGCTTCTGTTGCCNNAGCGCCCGCGGGCCCCACTCCATCCTTCCCTGAAACCACCCGACAACGTTCTGCTCTCCTATCAAGCGAGCAGGTTCCACCAGGAGGTCTTGCCGGCTCAACATTCTGTAGGACACTCCGAGACTCAGGAGATATTCCTCGATCTCTTCATCGCTGAACTCGGGCCCAAGGAACGCATCGTGCCAGCGAAAGTTGCGGGAGTGGCCGAGCACGGAGTTGTAGATGTGGTAAGCCACGCCCACTGCCCCACCCGCATCACCGGCGGCGGGTTGGACAAACAGGTTCCNNAGAATCTTGGAGTTGGCCACACAATTGAGTGCTACGCCACCTGCCATACACAGGTTGTTCAGCTTCGTTTGATCGTAGAGATAGTTTGCCATCCGCACCATGAGCACGTCCGTTACCTTCTGAATGGACGCAGCGACATCTTTGTGGAACTGCTCCAGCTTGCCTTCGGGTTGCCGTGGTGCCTGGCCGAACAACCGGTCGAATCTCCGATTTGTCATCGTCAAGCCATAGTCGTAGGCAAAGTATCTCATATTCAGTTTGAAGCTCCCATCCTCCTGCGAACTGATGAGCTCATTCATAATGAGATCGAAATAGACCGGCCGGCCGTAAGGCGCAAGTCCCATCACCTTGTATTCGGCGCTGTTCACCTTGAATCCAAGATAGTACGTGAACGCCGAGTAAAGCAGCCCAAGCGAGTGGGGAAAATGAATGCGCTTGAGCAGACGAATCTCATTTCCCCTTCCCTCTCCCAACGTCGTTGTCTCCCATTCGCCCACACCATCAATCGTCAGAATCGCCGCCTTTTCGAAGGGCGAAACGAGAAACGCGCTCGCGGCGTGCGAAGCATGGTGCTCGGAAAACAGGATCGGCCCTTCATATGCAAGCTTCTCTCTGATGAGCTGTCGAATCCATAGCTTTTCCTTCAGCCAAATCGGAAGAGCCTTGAGGAATGAAGGAAGACTCTTCGGGAACGTGGCGAAATACGTGTAGAGAATGCGCTCGAACTTGATAAAGGGCTTGTCATAGAAGCCGACATACTCCAGCCCGTCAGGGGAGATTGCTGCCTGCTTCAGACAATAGTGGATCGCGTGGATTGGGAAACTCTGATCGTGCTTCTTTCGTGTGAAGCGTTCCTCCTGGGCGGCGGCAACGAGTCGGCCATCTTCTATGAGAGCCGCTGCCGCATCGTGGTAGTAACACGAAATTCCGAGAATGTGCATCGTTTCAGTCAGAACTGTTGGTAACTTCTCTCGAGCGTTGGCTTTTCCTGACCCTTGTCGTACCAGTAGCTGCTGCGACGTTCAGCTTTTCGATCAAGCAGATCTTTGCCGAATGCTTTCAGAACGATGGCAATCGGCCCGATGATCAGAAAGTAGACGAGTGTCAACAAGATCGTCGTGTTGACCCTTGCAAGAATTCTCGCAAACTTCATCCAAAGCGAGTACAACCTCCTCCAAAAGGTTTTGGGAATCCCGAGCGCAACCGCTGCCGAGTCCGGCTCAAAGCGCCAGCGAGGAATGATCTCTTCAAGGGGGCGTCGTCCTGAGTTGCTCACTTCAATTGCCTCTCGACGTATTGGCCGACTCGATCTTCTTCAGAAGATCTCGCGTCGGCTCGTGGTCCGACTGCACGTTCAGAATTGCCTCCGCTTCCTGTTTCGCCTCAGCGTAGTTCCCAAGGCCGGCGAGTGAGGCGGCGAGCAGATGTCTGGTTTCCAAAAGCGCTTCCCGTGTAGCGCCACCGGCAACCTCCAGGGCCTGCCTGAGATTCCTGACTGCTTCGGCGAACCGTCCCCGCTTCAAATGCACATAACCGAGGCCGTAGGATGCGATGAAGCTCCTTTCAATCTTCAGAGATTTCGCAAAGGCCGATGCAGCTTCATCCTCCCTTCCAAGTCCCAAAAGGATTCTCCCTAAGCGGAGGTATGGCGAAGCATTGTAGGGAGTCACCTTCAGGAGTGCCCGATACTCTCGTGCCGCCTTGAGAGAGTTGCCTGCTGATTCGTATTGCTCCGCAAGTCGAACGTGCGCCTGTTCCCACGTGATCTCCTGAGCGAGGAAGGATTCGGCCAATCGTTCGAGTTCGGTCGTCGCGTTGAATTGCGAAACGCCGGCATTTGATTCCCGGAACGGCCAACTGTTTGTAAGGATCCGAACCCGGATGAATGCCGACACAGAATCAAAATCGGTGACCGCGGCCATTTCCCGGTACGCGTCATCTGACTTGTTCCTCTGCCATGGCCATTGGTCCTTTGGAGCGATGAATCCGTTTTCGGCCATCGTCAGCAGAAAGGACTTTGCCAGGAGTAGGTAGCCGTCGACGCTCAAGTGCACGTGTTCGAGAACAAGGCCATTCCCGACGATCCCGTTTGTCGATTGTTCCGAGACGACTTGTTCTGATTCCGCGACGGGAACTCGATGCTCCTCCCCTACTTGCCGAATGATGTCATTGAATTGCGACGGCGCACGAAAACGCAACGCATCATAATCAGANNGCCGTACTCCTTCCGCGCTTCATAGCACTTGGCTACGGCGAAGTGAAGTCGGGCCGGCAGAGGATCGATTTCCAGACAACGCTGAAAGGACGCCAGAGCATCGTCGTACGCTTTCGCAGCAAGCTTCTCTTCCCCTGCCAGAAACAACTCTTCCCACTGCTGTCGCAATTCCTGAGCCGTTGCTGATGAAAATACGGAGACAAACGGCTTCATTCCACTCAAATTGCTGATGAGGGTGCCGAAGAGAAGATCTACGCGATGCTCGCGGGCGAGCTCAGCAATTTCGACCAGGTTTGAGCGGAAATTCTCCCGTGCCGCAACGTACTCCGCGCTTTCGAAGGATATCTCCTTGTTCTTCACCATTCCCTCCATGACCGTCGTTCCTCGCCATTCCGAGCCGGCCGAAGTCAGAAAGGATTTAAGGGAGAACAGAACATCGCGAAGCAGGAGAAACGTCCTCCACTTTTGTAGACGCAGATATGTCGTGATAACGGCGCGCTTTGAACCGAGTTGCTCGACCGAGCCTATCCCAAGCGCCCCGTAGAACTCATTGTGCCCTGAATAAACAAGAAAGGCGTCCGGTTGGTAGGAAACGGACTCCCGCACAAAATCCAGAACAGTGTAGCTATTGACGGCCGTGACGCCCAGGTTGATCACTTCAAAGTTCTTATCGGGCCAAAGCGTCTCGAGCCGATCCTTCAGCATACTTGGAAACGCGCCTTGATACATGTAGGGATATCCGAGTGTCGAAGACTCCCCGAAACAGAAAATCCGATAGGTCCCAACCGGCTTCTCTTTTTCGAAGACGTCCTGCGAGACGGAGGCTCTGATTGGAATGGTATGAAAGTACCGCCGCGTCACTTCGGGGTTGATCGCATAGTACGGCTTTCCATTGATGGTCTTTTCGAGAAAGAGATTTCTGTTTCCGCCGTAATTCAAGATTTGAAGAACGACTTCAAGGAGGGCGAAGAAGACGATCGGGACCATGATCAGGCCGAACTTGAAGAGGCGCTCTTTTCGTTGCATGAGTGGTATGGGAGTTCTTAGGGGATAATGATTCCCGCCGGCGGNNGCCAACCCATTCAACCTGGCGATCCACGAACGGCACGGCAAACATCCGACCGCCAAAACCAAGAAGCCGAAACGTCATCATCGGAACCGGCGACACGTTGATCTGCATAAGGCGATCTTGATAGATGTCGAATCCCTTCTTTGCTCCAAGCTGAGCCAGGAATTGACCCATCGTAGCCTGTCGCTTGAGCCTCAGGAGTTCCTGCGTGGCCTTCTCCTTCCTCTCTGCCACGGNNATATCCTCCGGGAGTACGCATCGGTCCATGCCGTTGCCCGATCTCCATCTCCCACGCAAGCTCACCGATAGGGTGCCGATCAGAGATTTGAAAAGGAGCGGACAGTCCCATCGCTTGCTTTGTTATTGGATCGTGTGACCATCTGGCGACGACCTCCTGAAACGACTTTCCGCTCTCCAATTCCGCAATCGCATCCTGCATTTCCTCAAGGGAGGAAGTATGGAGTTCCCTGATTTGAACGGTAGGGACGGGAAGATGGCTGCCACGAGTTCGCAGATGTGACCATAATTCGGACTCCGAGACCTTTGTTGTGGCACGAATATATTCCTTCATCTTTGCCGCGAGAAAACTCTCGTACCACATCTCAAGCTGCTCACGAACCCTCGGTCGCTTGTCAAGCTCCCGGCGGAGGGCTTCCTGTGCCAGCAACTCCTGTTGAACCCACTCACGGACCTGCAAGTTCAGAATCCCAGGTATCTCCTTCATCCGCTGTCTTTCAACGCTGAACCCTTTCGAATACAGCTTTTCGACAACCTCCCCCAGCGACCAGTGAACGGATCCGGCAACGGCGAGCGTATCGAGGAGAGATTCTCTGCACTTCTGCCGCACTTCGTTCAACACTGCGCCGTTGAGAAGTATCTTATCGAAGTCCCTGCGGATTTTGAAGGCCTCGACGATTGCGGTGGCGAGCTTTGTAAGAACTGAGGCCCGCGAAGAGCCAACCTTGTCTTTGAAGAATACGCTTGTGAATTCGTTGAGCCGAGCTTCCTCTTCCCGTGTTCTCAGCTTCGAAACGATGAACTGACGAAAAGCGGTCGGGGAGAGTGACGTGAAGTAGCTGCTTCGCCGGCTCTTTGAAACCGTTAAAAGGTAGAAGCCGTCTCCGGAAGGAACGACGGGAGAAACTTCATTCGGCTGCAAGGCGTATGCTGCTCGTTCAATACTCTGATTGGCTTCACCCCAAATAACAGTGGCGGTGTCCCTGACCGCCTGCATCGCGGAATCGATAGCCACCAAGTTGAAATCCGCCTGACTCTTAATTCTGCGCCGAACATGCTCTGCACCTTCCCGCTTCGGGAAAAAGAGAAAGGAAATCAGCAACTCTCTCTCCGCCTCCCGTAGACCCCTGTCGATCTCTTGAGCTGTGACGCGGACTTTGCGGCTGATTTCATCCCGATAGAGCTCATCTCGGCCGAGGAGCTTCCGCATCTCAAGGAGTTCGGCCTGGACCGTCGAATCCTGATCCAACCGACGCGCCTGAGCTTCCAGCGCAAGTAATTTCTCCGCGACGAGAGAATAAAGCAGATCAAGTTTCGCAAGCTCGAGTTGGTTCTTCCGATTTCGCTGCACGGCAGGAAGGAGCTCGAATCGCTGAACAAACTCCTTCTCCGAAATGAACCGGTCTCCGACTCGTGCGAGAACCGATACTTGTCCATCAACCTGAGCGAGGATTGAACCCGTCTGCCCCATAACTGCTATGAGGCAAAGGATCCTTTTGAAGCTCCGATAGATCAATGACTTCACGAATCGTTCTTGAGCATTGTCCAAAAATAGCGCAAGGCGGCACTGAGCAAACAGGCCGCCTTGCGGCAGTACCACTTCTACCAATCCAACTATGTCACTTGATCAACGTCATCTTCTTTGTTTCCAGATAGTGCCCCGCATGGATCTGGTAGAAGTACACACCGGTTGTCAGGCGCGACGCATCGAATGGCACAACGTGCTTTCCCGCACCCAGCTTCTCGTTCACGACGGTCAGCAACTCCTGCCCCAGCACATTGAATATCTTCAGGGTTACCACGGCTTCTGTCGGGATCGTGAATTGGATGTTTGTCGCCGGATTGAACGGGTTCGGATAGTTCTGACTCAACGAGAATGCGAGCGGAACTCCGATTTCGTCCTCAATAGCGGTAATGGGTTTCGGTCTACGCCTGTCGAAATCCCACGCACTGTAGAACAACGGATTGATGCTTCCCCACTGACTCGCGATTGCTGAGGCTGGACCCGAGTCATCGACGTTTTCGATATGGTTGTTTCCGAATCCGCCTTTTCCGCCCTCGTTATCTCCGCCGCCGATGCCGAACTTGAACTCCTGTCCGACATTGTCTGCGGTCGTGTAATTTACCCGAAGCGAATAGACGGTGTCATTCGCCACTGCATCGCCGTGTGTTCCATCGTCCCACATTTTCTTCGTTGTGTCTGCTAACAGCGAAGCTCCCCCCCCTCCCCAACCGCCAACCGCCGGACCGTTGATTGCCACACCGAGCGTTCGGATGTTGGTGCTCCTGGTGATGTGCAGTGTCCCCTGAATGTCCGTCAGGGTGTCGCCGCGGGCGACCTGATAGAACGCGGGTCGCAAGTCAACGGAGTACGTTACCGCCACGGCGCGCGACAAACGGGTCGTGTTCCGGAAACGCGGGCTGCGTCGACCGTCCGTGTTCACGCTTGTCGTGTCGAGGACCGTCATCGACTTCGTCGTCAGGTTCACCTTTCGTCTCTCGGCCTGAGAGACGTCCGTCCCTGAGTAGGTGAAGTCGTAGAAGATCTCTCTCACGTCATTGTTGTTCTTCACGACGTAGTACTGGTAGTTCAACTGCTTGGTGAGTTGGGCGATCACTGTGTCCGTGGCTTCGTAGAGCGAGGTCACACCGAATCGTGTCATTCGCTTCGTGCGGACTTCCTTCGCTGTTCCACCGTATCCGGTACGAACTTGCAGGGTGTCGCCATGTGCAAATCCGCGCTCAGAGAGCGCTCGCGTCAGATTCGCCCGGAAGGTCACGACCACAGTGTCATTCCCCTTGAACGGGACAAACGGAACGTTTGCCCACCATTTCCAATACAGCGTTGAATCTTTTGTTACCCCTTTCGCGATAAAGCGGTTACCTCCCGCTTTCACGTCCGGAGCTGCTCGAATGCCGTCTTCCCATGCGACAACGCCGGCCGTTGAGCTGTTCCCGTCGAGGATCACGTATTTATACTCGGCATCGTTCGCAAGAGCCGATGCCGGAAACTTCACGGCGGCGGACCAGAAATTCGTTCCGTCATACTGACGGCTTCCACCGTTTCCGTGCTGTTCCTCTCTTTTGAGCACAATGCTCGTTCCCCAATCCAATGGCGCTGTACCGCCGCGCACGCCGATGTATTGAGTGTTCTTGTTGAAGCTCTCATTCCCGGCCATGTTTACGCGGAACATCACGTCGAGCGAGTCGCTCTCCTTGAACGGCCTCCAGTACTGATTCTGTT
This sequence comes from Bacteroidota bacterium, assembly GCA_003453835.1. Taxonomy (GTDB): domain Bacteria; phylum Bacteroidota; class Ignavibacteria; order UBA10030; family UBA10030; genus UBA10030. The sequence continues at coordinate 7,797 of DMMN01000276.1, forward strand.
TGTTTGGACTTCCGTTCACGTACTGAACCGGCAACGTCGTATCCTTCGCGGGAACAATGAGGATGCGATTGCCGGAGGGATCTAGCATATCGTTCTCCCAACCTTGATGCTCCGCTCCCGAAGGAAGCGTTCTGTTCACGTTGGTGAAGAACTTGTATTGGATCGTGTCACCCGTTTGCAGGCTATACGTTCCCTTCCAGTAGTCTCCAGCCACATTGACGGGATTCGCCTGCGACGTCGGACCCCACGGACCAAAGAGATCGATGCTACCCCGGATCTGGACCAATGAACTTGATTGCATTGTGTCCGGGACAGTCGACGTGTTCACCCAAAACGTCACGTTCACACGCGGCGGATAAGGTTTTCGCGAGTCGAAGTTCCATGCATTGTAGAACAAGGGGTTGATACTCCCCCACTGACTCGCGATTGTGGAGGACGGTCCGGAGTCGTCAACGTTCTCAATGTGGTTGTTTCCGAAGCCTCCCCTCCCACCCTCATTGTCTCCACCACCGATCCCGAACTTGAACTCCTGGCCGACATTGTCCGTCGTAGTATAGTTGACCTTGAGCGAATACACGGTATCGTTCGCGACGGCATCGCCATGCGTTCCGTCATCCCACATCTTCTTCGTCGAATCCGCCATGAGTGAAGCTCCCCAACCGGCCCATCCTCCGACGGCCGGACCGTTGATCGCAACGCCCAGCGTGCGAATGTTCGTGCTCTTCGTGATGTGGAGCGTCCCCTGGATATCCGTCAATGTATCACCGCGTGCGACCTGATAGAAGGCAGGGCGCAAGTCGAGAGTATACGTGACCGAGACAGCCCGCGACAGCCGAACGGTGTTTCGGAATCGCGGACTCCGGCGCCCATCCGTGTTGACACTACTCGTGTCAAGCACGGTCATGGCGGTGGTTGTTAGATCCACCTTCCGGCGCTCCGCCTGAGAGACATCCGATCCCGTATAGTTGAAGTCGTAGAAAATCTCCCGCACATCATTGTTGTTCTTCACGACGTAG
>DMMN01000190.1 GCA_003453835.1 Bacteroidota bacterium
GTAACATCAGTCAGTAAGACCCCTTAGATCGTCAAACGGCGTTAGGCCTGTCCGCGGGCAGTCCGCGCCGGAGATCATCTTTGAAGATCATATGTCCATTCACTCATGTAGTTCAATTGCAAGGAGGTAGCGATGGAACGCAAAGTCCTCCCTTGGATTCGGCGTGTGAGTCTTGGAGTTTGTGTGACTCTCGCCGTTGTGCAATCCGAAGTTTGGGCGTTGGCACCGGGAAACGTCACGCTCAACACACCGTCGAATCCGAAGACGCATAGCCTCACGCTCTTGTGGACGCAGAGCACCGATACGACGACGTTCAAGGAATATCGTCTCTATCGGAGCCTCACAGCCAGCGTCGATACGAACAAATCGCTCGCTGCGAAGATAACTGCGCGCAGCACGATAAGTTATATCGATACCCTCCTGCGTGCGGCTACGAAGTACTACTACAAGGTCTTTGTAGTTGATACCGGGGGGGTGTTCAGCACAGGCAGCAACGAGGTGAACGGCACAACGCTGCCGAATGCATTCCCATTCATTGACAGCGCCGAGACGAACACTTCGTTGCGCTTCACCGCCGACGGCCTTTGGGGACTTTCCCAATCTGAGCCTCACAGTGGGAGCAATAGCTGGACCGATTCTCCGATTGGCACGTATGCGAACAGCGTGGATGCGTCCCTGACGACGCACATCGATCTTTCGACGGCACGCATGCCCGTGCTGACGTTCTGGACACGCTTCGGAACGGAAGTGAACGCAGACTATGGTAGGGTTGAGGTCAGCATCGGATCGGGGTGGACAGTGGCAGGGTATTGGTCGGGGAGTCAATCGACGTGGAAACGCGTTCGAGTTGATCTTACCCCCTGGGCTGGTTCGAGCGATGTCACAATTCGGTGGCGGTTTGTAACAAATACTAGCACGGTGAGCGACGGATGGTACTTGGACGATTTCTCTATTGCTGAAACTCCGACCGCAGGCCTCGGGTATCCCTTCATAGATAGTTTCGACGACTCGACTTCGTTAGGCAGGTGGCACATGTCCCAGTGGGAGATCATTACAGACGGGAGGAGCACACCTGGTCGGATGCACGACTCGCCGACGGGGAATTATCTTCAGTCCGGTGGGACAGGCGCTTCCGATGATCCGAATTCCTTCACGAGTCTAACCGCATCTGGCGTAATTGATCTCTCAACCGCAGTTGAGCCGGTGTTAACCTTCTGGCAAAAATACGATCTTGCGGCGAGCACGGGTGGGCATGATCAAGAATGGGACTATGGAAGAGTTTATATCTCAAGCAACTATGGGCTCCCAGGATCGTGGACGCAACTTTACTACGTCAATGGATCGAACACAAGCGCCTGGCAGCGAGTCGAATTGGACTTGACCCCCTACGTTGGCAGTCCGACGATACGTTTGCGGTTCGTCCTCGATGACCAGCGGGATCAGGATCCGAGTTGGGGTGGAGACAACTCTGAAGCGCGAGACGGTTGGTGGATCGACGATATACGCGTTGAGAACCGGCCGACAAAGGTGACATTGAATGCTCCAACTAACGTATCGATGCACGGGGCAACATTAAGCTGGAGCCAAAACTCCGATCCAGATTTTGGTCGATACGAAATCTACAGAAGCACTACTACTGATGTTGATCGGTCAGACCTGCTGATTGTGACAATCACAAACAAGCTGACAACAAGCTATAGGGACAATTATCAGATCCTTCAACCGAGTATCTACTATTACCGAGTGTACATCGTTGATTCGCTTGAGACAGTGAGCAGCGGAAGCAACATCGTTTCTGCGACGTACACAGTCCCTACGGTCACATTTCCGTTCAGCGACAGTGTCGAGGTAGCTGCCGACACGGCCAAGTGGGCGTGGAGCTACCCCTGGGGTCGCGCGACAGGCAAGGCTCATTCAGGTGCATATAGTTGGACTGACAGTCCCGGTTCTAGTTACGGACCAAACACCAATTCAGCACTATCCACAAATGTGAACCTCTCACTCAGTACCCAACCGGTGCTAACGTTCTGGCATCAGTATAGTCTTGAGACGAATGGAGACTTTGGACACGTGGAGATTAGCACTAATGGCGGATCGACCTGGACCACGGTCCATTCAATCACAGGAGTCGACACGGTCTGGAAGCAGGTTCGCATCGATTTCTCGGCATATATTGGTGGCACTATTGGGTTGAGATTTCGAATGAGTTCGAACGGTTCTAATCAGCTCGATGGCTGGTATCTTGACGATATCGTCATTGACAACGGGACTCGTGTCAATGGATTTCCGTTCACGGAAGGTTTCGAGAGCGGATTCAGCCGGTGGTTCGTAGAGAATCCGTGGGGACTTACAGGGGACAACCCGCACGGAGGTACGTATGCAATAACAGAGAGTCCCTCGGGCACCTATTCAGACAACACCAGCTCGAGCCTTCTTCTGCGTATGAACCTCTCCTCTGCTCAAATGCCCGTCCTCACTTTCTGGACTCGATATAGCATGGAGTCTAATGGGGACTACGGTCGCGTGGAAGTGAGCACTGGCTCGGGATGGACAATCGCGGGATATTGGACCGGCGGGCAGTCTACGTGGAAACAGGTGCGCGTCGACCTTACGCCGTGGACAGGCTCGAGCGACGTGGCGATAAGATGGAGATTCACATCTAACAGCAGCACGATCAGTGATGGCTGGTACCTCGATGACCTCTCCATCGCTGAAACCACCACGCCGACGCTGAGTTATCCGTTCCTTGAAAGCTTCGATGACAGTACCAGCAAGAACAAATGGTTCTGGGCACAATGGGAAGTTGTCACCGATGGCCACAGCACTCCAGGGAGAATTCACGATTCCCCTGTCGGCTATTACCTGCAGTCTGGCGGCACAGGAGCTTCCGATGATCCCAACAGCTTCACGAGTTTGTCGATGTCTGGTATCATTAACTTGACAGGCGCTGAAGATCCTATTCTCACATTTTGGCACAAATACGATATTGCGTCGAGCACGGGGGGGCATGATCAGGAATGGGATTACGGAAGAGTGTATATCTCCGACAACTATGGATTGCCAGGGACGTGGGCTCAACTTTACGGCGTCTACGGATCGAGCACAAGCGATTGGCAGCGCGTCGACATTGACTTATCGGCATACGTCGGAAAGTCGACGGTCAGACTTCGATTTGTGATGGATGATCAGCGGGACCAAGATCCGAGCT
>DMMN01000164.1 GCA_003453835.1 Bacteroidota bacterium
ATCCAAGCCATAGTCCGGCCGTTCTGTTTTCACTGCACAGAATCCGCACGAACGTGTGCAGATATCTCCAAGGATCATAAACGTCGCCGTGCCTGCACTCCAACACTCGCCCATGTTCGGACATCTCGCTTCTTCGCAAACGGTGTGGAGCTTCTGCGTGTCGATCAGATTCTTCAAGCGCGAGTATGTTTCGCCCCCCGGGATCTTTGCCTTCAGCCATTCGGGCCTTCTCGGCGTCGGCTGTTCGATTGATGTCTGCGATATTTCCTGAATGACAAAAGTCACGTTAGAACGCTTTCGTGAAATCGTANNCCCGCCGATGGCCCCATCTAAGATCCGATGGTCGAAGGAGAGCGTCAAGTACACCATCGACCGGATCGCAATTGAATCGCTCCCCTCCGCGTCGGTGATCACCACCGGACGTTTCTTAACGGCTCCAACGCCCAGAATCGCCGCCTGCGGCTGATTGATGATCGGTATCCCGATGATGTTTCCAAATACCCCGTAGTTCGTAATGGTGAATGTTCCGCCCTGAATATCGTCGACGCTCAATTTCTTGTTCCTTGTCCGGGTTGCAAGGTCATTGATTGTTCGCGCAAGGCCCAGGAAGTTCTTCTCCTCCGCGTTTTTGATCACGGGCACGATCAGGCCGCTGGGCGCCGCTACCGCCATTCCGAAGTTGATGAATTTCTTGACGATCACCTTGTAGCCTTCGAGGGAGCTGTTGACGAGGGGGAACTCCTTCAAAGCCCGCACAGTCGCGTTGATGAAGAACGGGGTGAACGTCAGCTTGAATCCTTCCTGTCTCTCGAAGCGGTCGGCGTTCTTCTCCCGGAAATCGACGATTCTTGTCACGTCACACTCCGAGATTGCCTGCACGTGCGGCGAGGTCCGAACGCTGGCGACCATGTGTTCCGCCATCTTCACCTGCACATTGTCCATCTGGCGGATCTCGTACTTTGGAGCCGGATATTTCTTTTGAAGTTCGGAGAGATCGACACGTCGGATGCCGGCATCCGGCTGCGGGATTGCCGAGGGTCGCTGTGCCCGTTTCGTCAGATACTCGAGAAGATCGCTCTTCGTCAACCTTCCGCCAATCCCGGTTCCGCTCATGTGATCCAATTCCTCAAGGGCCACGCCTTCCTTCCTCGCGATCGTCTTGACGAGGGGGGAATAGAAACGATCGCCATCTCGGTGTCTGGCAGGAGTCGATTCGAAGGAAGAGATCGTCGCATCGGACGGAATCTCACTTGACGACGACGGTTGCACCTCCCCCGCTGCAGGAGCAGGAGTCGTTGCTTCGACGACCGCCACGGATGCATCGGATTCAATCATGGCGATGACGGTGCCAACATCGACTGTTTCTCCTGCGGGGACGATGATCTTGACCAGCACACCGGCGGAAGGGGACGGGATTTCCGAATCGACTTTGTCCGTACTGATCTCCAGGATCGACTCGTCCTTCTCGATCTTGTCGCCGGGCTTTTTCATCCAGCGAAGGATCTTCCCTTCCTGAATACTCTCACCCATTTTCGGCATGATCACTTCAACATGCATACGGTCTCCTTTAGTACGCGTTCAGTTCTTCGAGCGCTGCAATGATCTTCTGCTCCGACGGCAACATGGCGTTCTCCAGCGGCGGGCTGTAGGGAACCGGCGTGTCCAGGGCGCCGACTCGCTTCACGGGCGCATCCAAGTACTCAAAGCAGTTTTGAGCGATGAGTGCGGCAATCTCCGCGCCAAATCCCGCAGTCAGCGTATCTTCGTGGGCAACGAGCACCTTTCCGGTCTTCCGAACCGAATCGTATATCGCTTCTTCATCCAGAGGATTGATTGTTCTGATGTCGATCACTTCAACCGAGACTCCGCGCTCGTCCATCTTTCGGGCAGCCTCCATCGACTTATGAACAAGTGCACCGTAGGTAATGATCGTACTATTTTTGCCCTCTCGTTTCACCGAAGCGATTCCGAAGGGAAGCACATAATCGGCATCAGGTTCAAGGCTCGCAGCGTACCCCTGGCGGTACAATCCCTTATGTTCCATAAAGATGACCGGATCGTCACCGCGAATGGCCGCCTTCAGAAGACCTTTTGCGTCCGCGGCGTTCGATGGAAACGCCAGACGGATGCCGGGGATGTGCGCCATGATGCTCTCGATGCACTGGCTATGATAGTGCCCGCCATGGATGTATCCGCCCACCGGAACGCGCATGATCACGGGACAAGGCCAGGTTCCGTTTGAACGGTAGCGGAACATCGCAATCTCGTCCCGAATCTGCATGAACCCCGGCCAGATGTAGTCAGCGAATTGGATTTCCGGGACCGGCTTCCATCCTTTCAACGCGAGACCTGCCGCAACGCCGAGGATGCTTGCCTCGGCGAGCGGTGAATTGAACGCGCGGTCCGTCCCGAACTTTGTCGAGATTCCCTTCGTGGCCGTGAAAACCCCCCCCTTCCCGTCGGCGATATCTTCCCCGAAGATGATCATCTTCGGATTCCGCTCCATCTCTTCCTTGAGGGCGTGATTGATCGAATCGACCATGACAACTCTTGGTCCCGTATGCACGGGCTCGATGAAATCCTTCGGAGGAGTGATGTGGGCCGTTCCATAGACGTGATGCTCGACGGATGCAGGATCCGGCAACGGTCGCGATTCCGCCCAATCTGCAGCAGCTTCGACTTTTCGCTTGACCTCGGCCTGGATCTCACTCGCTTCCGCGTCCGTCAAGAATCCTTCCTCGATGAGGAAATGGGTCATCAGGGGGATGGGGTCGCGAGCCTTGTCCCGCTCGATTTCTTCCTTCGAGCGATATTTGAATTGATCGTCGGACGAAGAATGGGGAAGCAACCGGACAACGTGTGCATGGATCAGACTCGGACCGCCCCCTTTTCGCGCGCGCTCAACCGCGTGGCTCACGGCATTGTACACCTCTAAGAAGTTCGAACCATCGACTTCATGTCGGTCAAGTCCTTTGAAGCCTGCCGTGGCGTGGAAGATCGACGCGCCTGCCGTCTGGTGCTCGACGGGGACAGAAATGGCAAACTTGTTGTCTTCAATGAAGAAGATCACGGGGCACGCATCGCGCGCGGCCCAATTCGCCGCCTCGAAAAACTCCCCCTCGCTCGTTGCGCCTTCCCCGGAGGAAACGTAGACGACCTCATCCGTTCGCTCTTTCTTGGCTCCCATCGCGACACCGACAGCCTGCAAGTACTGAGTGCCCGTGGGACTCGATTGCGTGGGGATCCTCAGATCAAGCCGACCGTAGTGCCCCTGGGGTTGGCGCCCACCGGTTGCAGGGTCCTCGGCTCGATGAAGAGCGATCAGAAAAACATCCTCCGCACTGACTCCCATGTGTAAGGAGTACGCCAGATCGCGATAGTACGGGAACGACCAATCATGCTTCGGCCTCAACGCCGCTGCTGCAGCTACCTGCGCGCCTTCGTGGCCCGAGCCACCGATATGGAAGAATGACTTCCCTTGTTTCAAGAGGATCAAGATCTTCTCGTCGATGCGACGCGCAAAGAGCATCGACTGATATGCGCGAAGCAAATCTTCTTTCGAAAGCTTCGTCTTCTTTGATTCCTTAACGGCCACGATTGCGCGTGTCGGCATCGGGGAAGCGTCTCCCTGTTTAGCAAATGATGGCAGGTTGCGGAAATCTAAATGTGTTCGTCCTGCAACGACGGAACTTCTTGGTGAAGAATCTCAGGCGGGATCGTCCGCGCTTGGCATCCGAAGACTGTCGCAAGCTTTTCGGTGAGCGAATGGCGAACGTCTTCCACCGGCATCTCCCGATTCAGGATCTGCTTCATCGACGTCACGCCCTTATGGAAAATCCCGCAAGGGATGATCTTCTCGAATTTGGTCAGATCGGTATTCACGTTGAGGGCGAAACCGTGCATCGTAACCCATCGGCGAACCCTCACTCCGATGGCGGCGATCTTCTCCCCTGCCACCCAAACGCCCGTCATTCCCTCCTCCCGACCGGCCTCGATCTCGAACTCAGCGAGAGTGAGGATGATTGCCTGCTCAAGGCTTCTGAGATACCGATGAATGTCGAGAAAATAATGATTGAGGTCGATGATGGGGTACCCGACGATCTGTCCGGGGCCGTGATAGGTGATATCTCCGCCTCTGTCGATACGGAACAGGTCTGTATCCTCCCGGATCAGGTCTTTCTCGGAGGCAAGGAGATGGTTGGAATCACCTCCCTTGCCGATCGTGTAGACGTGCTCGTGTTCGGTGAAGAGGAGGAGGTCATCGACCAGCCCCTGTTGTCGCAGCTCGAACAGCCTGTGCTGAAGATCCCATGCGTCGGCATAGCGCGTGCGGCCAAGATTGGAGACCACTAACGCCTTCGGGATTTGCGACGCAAGACTGTTTGTCCCGATCGCCCCAGTCGTCATCATCGTCTTCGACAAGACCGTCATATATTGATTGCGGCGCCCCAAGCATCGCCTGCCGCTTCCATGATCGCCTCCGAGAGAGTCGGGTGGGCATGCATCGTGCGCTGGATCTCTTCGTTCGTGGTTTCGAGTGCACGCGCGAGAACGAGTTCTGCGATCATTTCTGTGGCCTCAGCACCGATGATATGAGCGCCAAGGAGCTCGCCGTATCGTTCATCGAACACGAGCTTCACGGTTCCCTCGGTCTCACCGGTTGCCATCGCCTTCCCCAAAGGACGGAAGGGGAATCGGCCTACCTTCACCTTGTACCCAGCCGCAATCGCTGATTCTTCAGTCAATCCGACGCTCGCAACTTGCGGCTGGCAATACGTGCAACTCGGGATGTTACTCCGGTCGAATCCGTGAAGTGCTTTACCCGCGAGGTGTTCTGCGGCGATGATGCCTTGGTGAGATGCGGAGTGCGCCAGCCAGGGCGCACCGGAAACATCGCCAATCGCATAAATCGAATCGATGTTCGTCCTGCCGAATGCATCAACGGCGATCGAAGCTCGGTCGACCTTCAGGCCAAGCTCCTCCAAACCGAGGTTTTCGACATTCCCCTGCACTCCAACAGCCATCAGCGCAACCTCGCCGCGAATTTCCTTTGTGCCTTCCTTCGTGGAAACCTTTATGGTCACATCCTTCCCGACGTCCACGGTCTCGACCTTCGCATTCGTGAGGAGTTCAATCCCTTGCTTCCTCAGGCTTGATTCAAGGATCTTCGTGATCTCCTTATCTTCCTTTGGAAGGATGGAGGGAAGCATCTCGATGACCGTCACTTTCGTGCCGAACGCATTATAGAAATATGCGAACTCGATACCGATTGCACCACCTCCGATGACCAGCAGCGATGATGGCAACTCCGGAAGCGTCATTGCCTCCGTGCTCGTGATGATCTTCTTTCGGTCGATCGTGACACCGGGGATCGTCCGGGGTCTGCCGCCTGTGGCCAGGATGGTGAATCTTGTCTTGATGGTATCCGTCACCTTGCCGTCCGTGGCGACGTCAACTGCGTGTTTGCCCGTCAATCTCGCCGTTCCACGAAGGACCTCGATCTTGTTCTTCTTCATCAAATATTCAACGCCTTTCGAGATTCGATCGGCGACATCGCGGCTCCGTCTGATGATCTTGGCAAAGTCAAACTTCAGATCCGTACAGCTTATCCCGAAGTCTTCCGCCTTTTTGAACGCGGAATAGAGCTCGGCACTTTTCAGAAGAGCTTTTGACGGAATGCAGCCCCAATTCAGGCAAATACCGNNTGTCACGTCAAGCTGTCTCTCAGCCATGGAATTCCTTTCGACAGTATTGAAGAGCCCCGTGTCAGCGTGGTGACGGGCACCCTCAGGTTGGAAAATCGCGTGGACAATATAGCCATATCTGCAAAAAGACGCAACCAACCGCGCGCGTGACGGAGAATGAAGAGAGATGCTCGCTCGTACGATTCCGAGCATGTGATCTTTCCGGTGCGCGGGGCGACGGCTCGCCAGTGCTCTTTCACAACTTCAATCGTTGACCATCACTCGGACGGTCGATTGTCGCGGAGATGGGATTTCATCAACAGGTTCCTCCGCCGAGGGAGATTTCATTTGATTCTTTTTCACTTTTCACGTACCGTAACTGGCAGCTTCTTTGTACGAACGGCTCC
>DMMN01000378.1 GCA_003453835.1 Bacteroidota bacterium
GCGGGTGCATTTGCGTAACATCAGTCACTAAGTACTTTTTGAACGGCCTCCCGCTGCGTTGAGACCGACTGTTTCTTGGGTAGGTAAACTCGTGGCGAATTCACGTTGCAGTTCAGTCCTTTTCCTCCTACATTGGGCAGGTTTTTTCGATCAACAACAGAGGTATGAATGGAACACAAGAAGTATAATCGCATCGTTGCGTTGAGTGTGTTTGGCATCTCCCTGATCACCTACGTTCTCACGCTTTCCCCGACCGTTGTGTTCTGGGATGTGGGCGAGTTCTGCGCCGCCGCCTATTCGCTGCAAGTCCCTCACCCTCCCGGTGCGCCGCTGTTTCTGCTGATCGCCCGTGTATTCGGCATGATCCCCTTCACGCCCGACACGGCGGTCCGGATGCACTTTATCTCCGCGTTGGCAAGCGCGATCGCTGTGATGTTCCTGTATCTTATCGGTGTCCGTTTCATCATCATGTGGAGAGGGAAGCCCGAGACGGTCCTCGACCGGATCCAGGTCTACGGCTCTTCAGCCATCGGCGCGCTTTCGCTCGCCTTCAGCAAGACGTTTTGGTTCAATGCCGTTGAAGCCGAAGTGTACGGGCTCAGCATGCTCCTTGTGAGCTCCATCTTGTGGCTCGGTCTCCGATGGTACGAGCGGGCTGATTGGGAGCGAAGTGACGTGTACCTCGTGTTGATCGGCTATCTGATCGGTCTGGCGGTCGGAGTTCATCTCCTGGCGATCCTCGCACTCTTCGGAGTGATGCTGCTCGTCTATTTCCGCAACTACGAATTCTCCCTCGATTCGTTCGTGAAGTTTGGAGTGGTGTCGGTGCTTGTTTTCGGTCTCGTCTATCCCGGCGTCGTGAAGTACCTTCCATCGCTTCTCGACGGGGAGTTCGGAGGAAATCGGAGCACCATCTTTGTGCTTATTCCCATCGGAGCGCTTCTGGCTGCTGCGTACGGTGTATACTACTCCACGAAGATTCACAATCGTACGCTCAATGTTGCCCTTCTCAGTTTCCTCTTCATTGTGCTTGGGTACACAACCTACACGATGGTCTATATCCGGGCGAATGCCAATCCGCCGATGAACGAGAACGATCCGAGCACCATGGGGCGACTCGTCTCGTACCTCAACCGTGAACAGTACGGCACCGCCCCTCTCGTCGACCGGCGATGGAACAAGGAACCGGAACAGGCCGCGGCGCATCAGAAGTACACCAGCGACTTCGACTACTTCTGGCGTTATCAGATGAACCATATGTACCTTCGCTATTTTGGATGGAACTACATCGGAACGGAAGGGGATTGGAAGGAAGCAGGAGTGAAATGGGACCGGCTCTTCGCACTCCCGTTGTTGCTGGGGCTGTTCGGAGCGTACGTGCACTGGAAACGCGACCCCCGGATGGCATTCGTCGCTACAACGTTTTTCATCGTGTTGGGATTTGCCCTTGTCCTTTACTTCAATATGCAGGAGCCGCAACCGCGTGAACGCGACTACTTCTACGTCGGCTCGTTCTTTATTTTTTCCATGTGGCTTGGAATGGGCGTGCTCGGTATCGTCGACTGGCTGAGAGAGAAGCTCCCAAAGGGTGAGAACCAGGCCCTTGTGACGTACGGCGCATTGGCGCTAGCTCTTCTCGTCGCCCCGGTCAATATGGCGCGGGTGAACTACCACGAGGCAAACCGATCCGGCAACTATGTGGCGTGGGATTATTCCTACAACTTGCTTCAGAGCTGCGACCAGGACGGCATCCTCTTCACAAACGGTGATAACGACACCTTCCCGTTGTGGTACCTCCAGGATGTTGAAGGGGTCCGGCGGGACGTCCGCGTCGTCAATTTGAGCCTTCTCAACACGGACTGGTACATCAGGCAGTTGAAGCACGGGGAGCCATACGGCGCGAAGAAGGTGCCCATCAGCATCTCCGACCAGGACATCCTGAGGCTCGGTCCCTCGCCGTTTGAGGGGGGGGAGATGGAACTCGCCGTTCCGGAGGAGGTCGTGCGGCAGTATAGTGTCGAGGGAACTGCCGCGACGTTGCTCGATACGTCCGTGCAGAAATCGGGGAAACTGCGCTTCTACTTTCCGCCGTCTCTGCGGATCGGCAACGTCAATGCCGTTCGAACCCAGGATATCATGGTGTATGACATCGTCCGGACGTCGGCGTGGAAACGGCCCGTCTATTTTGCAATGACGGTCTCGGATGACGGGAAGATCGGACTGCGCGAGTATATGCATCTGGAAGGATTGGCGTTCCGCCTCACGCCGCGGCGGGGACAGGCCTACTGGGCGAACATCAACGAAGCAAAAATGGGCGCGAATCTCTTCACGGATGTCGAGAAACCCTCCAAGACACCGCAGTTCGGATTTCTCTGGCGTGGTCTGCGCGACAGTGCCACGTACTACGACGAAGACGTTCGTAGACTCATGACGAACTACCGCCAGGCCTTTCTCCTTCTCTCGTACCACTATCTGAATGCCCTCAATCAGCCCCGGAAGCTCGCAGAGGTAATGGATCGAATGGAAGAAGTGATCCCCCGGAGCGTCATCCCGATGGATTACCGGACGAAGGCATACGTGGCGAACTTCTACAACGTGGCCGGGTCCAACGA
>DMMN01000163.1 GCA_003453835.1 Bacteroidota bacterium
CGACTTGATCAGGCGGATTCTGCCACGGGGGGATGATTTCTCCAGACCTGTTAGCGCGTACGTGGGGCAGGTCGGGAGACACAAACCACAATGCATGCAGTTTACAAGTACATCGTAGCTGGGAATGTCTAGCCCGTGAAACGCAGACGCGATTGATCCGTGCTTGTGCTCCATACTATCGAAACTTCCTGAGGGGAATAACAAGCGCGAGACCTGCCACAAATCCACCAATATGGGCCCACCAGGCAACTCCCCCCATGCCTGCCGTCTGATAGCCGAGCGACATCAATCCATTGAAGAACTGCATCACAAACCAGAAACCCAACACCAGGAGCGCGGGAAGTTCAGCAACTTGAATGAAGACGAATATGGGAATCAGCGTTACGACGCGTGCACGAGGAAACAACAGCAGATAGGCCCCCAGAACTCCGGCAATAGCGCCACTGGCCCCTACTGTGGGGACGATTGACGTCGAGTCGACGAAGACATGCAGAATCGATGCCGCGAGGCCGCAGACAATGTAGAAAGCGAGATATCGGATATGACCAAGCTTATCCTCGACGTTGTCGCCGAAAATCCATAGATACAGCATGTTACCACCAAGATGGAGCCAACCGCCGTGGAGGAACATAGAGGTGAACAACGTCAGGAAGACGCCAGGAACGAACTGAGCGGACGCTGCGGATCCAGAGAGCACGTTGGGGACTACCCCAAATCGGTTGAGGAATCCTTCCAGATCTCGACCGAGTGATACTTCATAGATGAAGGCCGCAATGTTCAGCAGAATGAGCACGATGTTGACGAAAGGCGGTCGCCTCGTCGGGTTATTGTCTTTTAGAGGAATCATTGCATTCGGTGAAGAGCTTCCTCCCTATATCATCCAGGGCCTATCGGGACATGAACGAGAATCAAGTCTTCTGAAGCAGGACGATCCTGTTGGTGTTGGTTCCGGCTTCATTGTTATTTACACCCCAGATGTTTGAAGTCTTCGTGAAGCGCTGAAGGTTGATGAGGATCCCTAAGCAACGAAAGCCGGCGGTCACTCCCAAAGGAGCGATGACTTCGTCGAGTTTGATATTTCGCTTTCGGATCTCTCCAACCTCGAACGCCACAAAGCCTCTGTGCGCGGTAATGCGGAACAGTTCGACGAAGACCTTTTGCATAATTCGTGCCCAGTCTTCCACCGAGCGAGCGATAGTGATCTTTCCACCAATCGATTCAGGGTCAATATCATTGAACCAGCAACGGAGCCAGTTGTCTTGAGAGTAGTTCACGATGTCAAGAAACGGAGGGGACGTGACCGTCAGACGGACGAATTCATCCTTGATCTCTGGAGTGTGCCATGCATCCGAGTTCAGCAATATTGTCCTCGCGCCCCCGTTCTTTGTTCGAGCCCTCGCAACTCTCGATAGCTTTCCAAGCAACGATACCGATTTCCGGAGAATCAACTTCTTCACATCTCGATATGGCGGCGATTGCATTCTCTTCTTGTTGATCTTCTCCTGGCTTGCCTGTGATGCCGCTTGATTTGGAGGGAGAGTATAAACTGAAAAGAATCCGGCGGAGTGCCCTGTGAGTCTGTTCGTCGCAACCATCCTGATCCAGCGATCGACACCATCCTCTTCCAACGTGCGCTTTCGCCGGGCGAGGTAGTTTCGGAGGGAAACGATTTCCGCTTCGGTCTTTCTGTGATAGAACATTGACAAATCAATGTCCGCTCCTTCTTCTCCATCGAAATCTATTGTTCTCAAGCGCTCTTCGATTTCCGCAAGCGCTGGAACATTGAGCCGAGGCTCGGTCAGAATTCTGCAGAGCGGATTGATGTCGTTCCCAATCGCTCCTCGTCCGAGGAGGACGGCCTCGATGACTGTGGTGCCGCGGCCCATGAAAGGATCGTAGATGACATCGTCAGGGGTAGTCAACCTCTCAATGAAATAGCGTGGGAGTTGAGGCTTGAAGCAAGCACGATAGGAAATCTCGTGCAGAGGTGACGCTTGGCGTTGTCTTGGGGTCCAGAACTCAGATGTGAACCGAGGAATGATGAGGCCCTTCATCCGGACGGTGTCAGCTTTCGTCTCCAAAGGGAGGAAATCCGCCGGAAGACCTTGTTGGAATCTGGTGTCGGGAACGTATGTTCGCTCGGAGATTGGCACGGGTTACGTGAACGCTCCCATGTCACTGAATTTCTTCAGTTGTTCCTGGTTTCTTGGCAGCGGACCCTCGCAGCGTGGCCTCACGGTGAAGATCTTGCCGGGGTTGAGAACACTGTTGGGGTCGATCGATTGCTTGATCCTGCGCATCATCTCAATGGCAGGTTCGGGGGTCGTCAGCTCCAGGAATCTTCGCTTTGCCAATCCGACACCGTGCTCTCCCGAAATCGTTCCTCCAAACTTGACCGCTTGCAGGAAGATCTCCTCAATGGCCTTCTCTGCTCGGACGAGTTCCGCAGCGTCACGCTCGTCCGTCAAACAAGTAGGATGGAGATTCCCATCGCCGGCGTGTCCGAAGTTGCCAAAGAGGACATTGTGCTTCCCCGCGATCTGGTTGATGCGTTCCAGCATCGGTGCTACTTCACTGCGTGGGACCGTCGCATCTTCCAGGATCGTCGTGGGCTTCACGCGAGCGAGCGCCGAGAAGGCCGCCTTCCGTGCGGTGCGTAGTTTAATCGCCTCCTGCTCATTGGAGGCGACTCTCATGTCGGTAGCGTGATGCTTCGTGCAGATTTCGATGACCTTCGCAGCGTCCTCTTCGACTTCGTTTCGACGGCCATCCACTTCAATGAGCAATAGTGCTTCAATGTTCGTCGGAAGGCCCAGGTGAGCGAAATCCTCGACGGACCGGATGGTCGTTTTGTCAAGAAACTCGAGTGCGGCGGG
>DMMN01000137.1 GCA_003453835.1 Bacteroidota bacterium
GCGAAGCGGTCAACTTGAGTAAGGACCAACAATGCTCTCGTTTCAGCAAACCCAACAGCTTCTCCCGAAGGCCCGAATGAGTAACGATAGTCAAATGAGCATTTCCTTCATGACCTCCTCCGTTCGGCTCAACGCGTGATCGAGCTTCGACGTGGTCTCAATCCGCGCGCTGTGCCATCCACTGTAATACTTCAGCCAGTGCATTGAAGCTGGTCGATTTTTCGAAAAAGAACTCTACGCCCAACTCTTTGTAACGCTTCCGGTACGTCGGGAAGGGTTGATTCATCAAAACGATGATGGTCAGATTCGGAAGTTTCTCTTTGATCTTTTCAAGAAATCTGAACGCGTTCACGCCGTGGGGTGAGATGTCCAGGATCATCACTTTGGGCGTTAGGCTCAACACCAATTCCTGAGCCTTCCCAAAACTCGATGCTTCGCCAACAAGGTTCACCTTTGGAATTTCATGAAGGAGCGAGACTAAGCGATCCCTGACGAGTGGGGCGTCTTCAACAAGGAATACATCCATGTGTATCGTGAGAGTTTTCGGCGGAGAGAGAGTCGGAGCACAAGTATCAACTCTCCAGAAGGTCACGAAGTGATGGTGTTTCCAGACTCCATCGGAGCCGATCACTCAAGACAAGATAGGAAGGGAAGGGGGGTCTGACAATCGTAGAAAGTCGGATTGTTTTGTCCGAAAAATTCGGACGGTTACTCAATCAGGCCCTGCTCCAGGGCATACCGGGTCAGTTCGGCAACCGACCGCGTCTTCATTTTTTCGTAGATCCGATCCAGGTATGTGTAGATCGTGGCTTCGCTGACGGCAAGTTCGTAGGCGATTTCTTTCACTGTTGTTCCGGAAACAAGCAGGCAGAAGACTTGATACTCGCGGTCTGAAAGCGCAAGATGGGGAGGATCGATGGTCAATTCCTCCAGACTCAATGCCAGTGTTTGCGCCACACGCTCGCTGATATAGCGCGTTCCTGCTCCGATCGTACGAATGGCCTTCACCAGGTTGGTCGATGCATCGTTTTTGGTCAGGTATCCTGCCGCCCCGGCCCTGAAAGCTCGCAGCGCGTAGCGTCTCTCCGGATGCATCGTGAGGAAGAGGACCGGGGTCTTGATTTTCCTTTTCTTCAGTTCCTTCAACACCTCCAGACCGTTCATACCGGGCAGCGAAATGTCGAGGATCAACAAGTCCACTTTCATCAATGCGGTCATCTCGAGAGCTTCCGGGCCGTTTGTGGCTTCCCCAATCACCCGTAGGTCAGCCTCCTCACGGAGAATGGCCCGCAGTCCTTCCCGAATGAGTTGATGGTCGTCTGCGATCAAGATGCGCATCATCTATCTTCTCCCACAGAATCCACCAAAGGAATGGACACCGAGACGGTCGTACCACGGCCGGGCGCACCATCGATCATCAGCGTTCCCCCCAACAAGCGCGCCCGTTCCCCCATGCCCAGGAGGCCAAGCGACTTCCTGTCGGTGATTTGCACGTTTGTGATTCCGCACCCGTTGTCGTGAACCTTGAGCGTCAGCATTTCCTTTGTGATGTGGAGAAGGATCTCAACGCCGTCTGCCTTGGAGTGCCGCGCCACATTGGTAAGCGTCTCTTGCAGGAAGCGAAAAACCGCGGTTGAAACAGACTGACTGCTCATCTCGTGGTCTTGCTTAATCTTTGGGACGCAGCGAATGCCCGTTCGCGACTGAAATTCCTCGATGTACCACTCGATGGCCTCGGTGAGGCCGAGGTTGTCCAGGATGTCGGGCCGAAGTTCCTTGGCAATCCGATAAATAAGCTCGGTTGTCGAATCAATGAGGTTCGACATGGAGTTCAGTTTCTCGAGCAACGGTTCCATCCGTGTGTCGCTGCCTTCCCCGATCTTTCTCCCCACCACCGACAGGTCCATCTTGAGTGCGGTGAGCGCTTGCCCCAACTGATCATGAATCTCGCGCGCCATCCGTGTTTTCTCGTCCTCTCGAATCGACTCAATGCGCGCGGAGAGCGCCCGCAACTGTTCGCGGGAGCCGCGAATCTCTTCCTCCGACCGCTTCCGCTCCGTGATGAGATGTTCTATCTTCTCCGCCATCGTATTGAAATCGACCGACAAACGTCCGATTTCATCACCGCCGGTAGCCTTCACGCGCGAATCGAGGCGGCCGCGTGCAAACGCTCGTGCCGCGTTTGTCAATTGGAGGAGTGGTGTCGTAAGAGCATTTGAGATATAGAACGTCCCGAAAATGGCGATGACAAGTCCGGCGCCCAGCACCACCCAGAATACGATCGAGCTCTGCTGAAATGCCAAGAAGAGTGGCGTGTCGATATGCACGAGACCGAGATACCATCGGTCCTGAGGAATCGGCTCCCTGAACGAAATATATTCCTTCACCGGCTGTACGCTCAGAAAGGCTGTATGCTCGCCGACACGGTCCGGATAATGAGTAAACGTCGGTCGGGGGTTCTCACGCATGTGTTGCAGGACCGTCCTAAAGTTCTGATGCACTGGACCAAGGTCCGTTAAAGTGATCGTTCCGGCTTCCGCCAAAGTGGTTCCACCTCCATCGAACAAAAAGTAATAGCCCGGCCTCTCTCCCGCCCTATCACGCAGGATCTTTGCAACGGCATCCAGATTTAAGTCGAAGTACACAAATCCCAGCAGCGTTTGCCCGCTGACCAAGGAGCTCGAAAACGTTGTTACCCATGAACCATCCGGGCCTTTCTTGACAGGGGGAAATTGTCCGGAGACCGATACCGACTGGAAGAAAAATGACTCGTTGAGTGCGCTTCCCATTTCGGACTTCCTCGTATCGCCTTCCGCAACAAAAATCTCTTTCCCGTCAGGAGCAGTGACACGTATTTTCAAATAGGGACTGTATCGCAGTGCAAGAGCGCGGGCAATGTCTTCTGCCGGATTTCCCTCATTCCTCAGCAAGGCCTCAATCGACTTTGCTCCCGTCTCTTCTAGACGGTTTGATAGAATTGATGAGACCAAGAGAAGGCTGCTTTGACAATTGTCCAGGTATTGTTCTATTCTTTGAGCAACCGTCATACAGAGTTGCTGATCAGCAAGATATGCTTGTGTGTGGAAGCCCCCGGACATTAACTGGAAAGAGAAGAAACCGACGATGGAAAGAGGAAATAACACCAGGGGAATGACGAAGAGAGCGAGTTTGGAACGGATAGACATAAGGAACTCCTTCGTCAGGTTGACGGCCACCAATCGCTGTCATTCCCGCACGAATGATGTGCCCCGTAGGTGTAACGGGTTAATCTATTTGTTGGTAACT
>DMMN01000224.1 GCA_003453835.1 Bacteroidota bacterium
ATTCGGAAAGTCGGATCGACCCGTCGCCATAATGATGTCGTCCCGGACACTCACTGCATCGTCGTACGTGATTTCCGGATCGGGATTCGCCATCGCGAACACGATCGGCTTATCCGCCATCGACCGGACCATTTCTTTGGTAACGATCCCCTTCACGGAAACTCCGCAGAAGACGTCGGCCCCCCTCATCGCATCGGCAAGCGTCCTCGCGCTTGTTTCGACCGCGAAGTACTCTTTGTACGAATTCATGCCCGTAGTGCGACCGGCATGCACAACCCCCTTGGTGTCGACCAGAAGCATGTTCTCCCGCCGTACGCCGAGGCGCTCATAATGTTTTGCACACGCAATGCCCGCAGCGCCTGCGCCGCTGAAGACCACCTTGATCCGATCGATCTTCTTCCCGACGATCTCGAGAGCGTTCAACAGTGCCGCTCCGCTGATAATGGCCGTGCCGTGTTGATCGTCATGGAAGACGGGGATGTTCATCGACCTCTTCAACGTTTCTTCGANNTCGATGTAGAAGCACTCCGGCGCCTTGATGTCTTCCAGGTTGATTCCACCGAATGTCGGCTCCAACATTGTGACCGCTTTGATGATGTCGTCCGCATTGTGTGAATCCAGCTCGATGTCGAACACGTCGATGTCCGCAAACCGTTTGAAAAGAACACCTTTCCCCTCCATGACCGGTTTACCAGCCAGGGCTCCGATGTCGCCGAGGCCGAGTACCGCTGTGCCGTTCGATATCACGGCGACCAGGTTCCCCTTTGCGGTGTATTTGTAGGCATCCTCAGGATTCGCTTCGATCTCTCTGCACGGCTCCGCAACACCGGGCGTATAGGCAAGCGAGAGATCACGCTGCGTCTGACAAGGCTTCGTGGGGGTTACTTCGATCTTCCCACGTCGACCCATCGAGTGATATTCCAATGCTTCTTCTTTTCGAACCATTTCTACACTCCCGACGAAGATTGTCTTCGTCTTCCTTTCTTGGCTTCTGATTGGCAGGTGGAGCAAAGCTCACGAAGCGGGTTCTGCGCCAGCAGGTTCCGGCCGATGCGATCCCCGCACTCCATGCATCTCCCGATGACGTCTTGCGGCGCCCTCAGGGTAGATCGCAACAGATCAAGCTCCGTGTTCCCACGCAACAACAATTCACATTTGGCCATGGAATACTTCTCACAAGGCTTGACCGGCTGGTTGCACGTCGGGCAAATGTACGTCTCCCCTTCTTCGACGAAGGAAGAAGAACGCTGCTCCGATATCTCTCGAAGGAGGATCTCCACTCCGTGGAGAACTGCCGAGCGTGGTGCGCGTATCATGTCGGCCCGCTGGTTTGCGACTTTCCGGTTTATGCTCTGTGAACGATCATCCGAGCAAGAACCGTTCCATCGGAAGCTGTCTAGATTGCGGAGAACGAATGAGTTGAAGAGGTGGAGGGAAACTGGGATTCCCGAAATTGAGATTCCTTGATTTGCTTTTCGCAGGTTTGAAATTGCTGAGGGATGACGCTTTGACGATACTCCGTATCACGTCGCACCCATGAGGGAGGCAGCGCGACGGCTTCGTCAATAACTGGAGGAAGGGATGATCGAGGAAAGAATCGTCGTAAGAGAAGCAAATGGGGACGCACAGGCGAGGAGAACGATCGAGTCATCCCTTGAGCGTCGCCTTCCCTTCTCTCTCTGCCGAACTTGGCCTGGCTACACGACTATCGTCGGTTCAACGAACACTTCGGCCTTTATGGAGTTGGCGATGAGGCAACTGTGGTGCGCATCGTTTAGAGTCTTTTCCACTTGCGAGATTGAGTCGGCTGATTTCACTACGATCGCGGGCTTCAAGACGATCTTCGTGAACCGGTAGCCGCCGTCGACAAACTCCAACGTCCCTTCCGCGCTGCTCTCGTAGGACACAATCGGCAACTGAAGGCGGTTCGCGAAAGAAATGAAGGTCGTCATCGTGCAGACGTTGACGGCTGCGACGAACAGGTCTTCCGGAGACCAAACGCCCGGCTCGCCTTTGAATTCCGGAGGGCTGGAAACCCGGAACGACGGTTTCCCCTCCGCTCCGAGGTTCCCCGCTTTGTTCTCGAGCCAGGCAAGGTTGACCTGATAGGTGAACGATTTATGCTTCACTTTGCTTTGCGATATCTCGGTAGTTACATTCATTGCGACCTTTCGCGACGACGCCGTGTGTAGAGAAAGCACCGGTCTCGTCTCGCTGTGATCCGGAGAAATGTTTCGACTAGTGAACTGCCAACTTCACGATAAGCTCGTCGAGTTTCGCCTTGAGCGTTTTCTTCGGTACCGCTCCGACAAGGCCGTCGACAAGCTTTCCGTCCAGGAAAATCCCGAGGGTCGGAATCCCTCGTATGCCGTATGCAGCGGCGGTTTCCGCGTGCTCGTCCGTATTGAGTTTTGCGACTTTGAACTTGCCAACGTATTCATCCGCGAGCTCCTCGACGATTGGGCCCACCATGCGACATGGGCCGCACCACGGTGCCCAGAAATCCACAAGAACGGGCAAAGGCGAACGTAGTACCTCTTGGTCAAAATTGCCGTCGGTTGCTTCAACGATATTCTTACTCATGAACCGCTCCACTGTATGATGGTTTCAGATAGACTCTCCCCTACTCCCTGTTCGGGCATCGGGCTACCGATAAGATGCAGCGGAGGGAGAAAAGGGGTCAGCCGGAACAGTGACTCAGCGGGCCTTCTTGCGGGGCGATTTGAGGGACGCTCTTCTCGCACGCGCGACCGCCCCGAGAACGCGGGCCGTCACGGACGAACGGACTTCGAGATCGGGAACTGCCCTGTACAGGTCGATCATCTTCTTCAGCGAGCGCACCATCGACGTGCAGTCAGTGCAATGCTGAAAATGCCTCCGGATGGCTTTTCTGGATGGCTCGTCCAGATGCTCATCGAGATCTTCGAGCAAGTAATGATATGCTTCGAGGCATCTCACGGTCTACTCCATTACGTAGGGCAGGAGTTGTTTTCGAAGGAAGGCACGCGCCCTTCGGAGCCGAGACTTCGTCGCTTCTACCGAGATCTTCAGGATTGCCGCGGTCTCTTCGTTACTTTTTTCTTCAAGGTCGCGCAGAACAAAGACCAGGCGATAGTCGAGAGGAAGCTTCAATATGGCCTTATCGAGGTGCTCGCCGAGTTCTTTGTTCAGAACTTTCCTCGACGGCGTGTCCTCCCAATCTGCGAGCCAGGCAGATGTTTGTTTTGAGACTCCTTCGTTTCTATCGGGTACCTCGTCATATTCCTCCATCATCGTATCGAGCTTGCGCCGGCGTCGCTTCATCAGGCAGTTATTCGTCACGATTGAATACAGCCACGTGGAGAACTTCGAGCGCCCGTCAAACTGTGAAAGCTTTTGATACACGTTGATGAAGGTGTCTTGCAGGGTCTCCTCAGCCTTGGTGCGATCCCTGCACACGTTGTGCGCAAAGTTCATGACCATCGACTGATGTTCCTTCAAGAGGGCGGCAAACGCCTGCTCATCCCCCTCCTGCGCCTGCTTCACCAGATCGAGTTCTCCGGACTCCGAAGTATGTCGTTTCGTGCGATAGTTCATCCCCAACCTTGAATCAATTCAAATGGACTTGAAACGTCATCTTCCGTCGTTCGAGCCTGGAAGCGCCGACCAAAGCTCTGTAGTATTTCACGTCGAAATGATAGAACGATTCAACTAATCCTTGCTCCTCGAGAACCCCCAGCGCGATCAACGCATCCAGCCGCGGAAAGCCCAGCGCAAGGGCCGTCTCATCGACCGTCATCGATCTCCGCTGAAGAAGGCCGACGATCTCTCCATAATCTACGACACGAACCGCGCTGGTCGGCCTACCAAGAGCGGCGCCGATGATCTCACACGTTTGCCCCAACAGCCGTTTGATCTCTTTCAGCCGTTCTTCGTCAACCGGCTCACAGTAGGCTTCTGCCGGAGGCCTGATGACGGTGTTCAACTGAATCCGATCGGGTTTGATCTCATCGATGACTTTTTTCATCCGCTCGATTTCATCTTCGCCATCATTGTACCCTTTCGCGAAGAGAATCTCAAGCCAAATTTGACCGCCGAATTCTCCTCGGAACGATTTCAAACCGTCAAGAATCGAGCAAAGATCGAGACCCGGATGCGGGCGATTGAGGTGCTCAAAGACGGACGGCGTTATTGCGTCGAGCGAGGGAAGTACGATATCCGCTGCGAGCAGATCGTACCTCACATCTCTAAGGTACAGCAGCGTTCCATTCGTGATGACCGCCACGGGAACGGAGCTGAAGCTCTTCACTGCTCGAATCATTTCCCCGAGTTTTGAGTTGAGCGTCGGCTCGCCGGAGCCGGAGAACGTCACGGTGTCGATCTCTCCCGACTCGGAAAGCGCGGCTCGGATCTCGGCAATAATCTCCCCGGCAGGAATGTACTCCTTCCGCCGCAGCGCCCGCTTGTCGGTCCTGCCAACTTCGCAGTAGAGACAATCGAGCGTGCACAGCTTACGTGGGATGACGTCAACGCCAAGCGATCTTCCGAGACGCCTGGAGGGAACCGGTCCAAAGATATATTTTCGAGGATGTTGCATAGTGGGCTCTGTTTGGAAGACATGCGAAACGACAGGAGATAAGAGTCTCCGATTCTACTCACAATGGCGCCGGGGCGGACGCCGCACCCTCTTCGATCGTCCGATGTGTGTCACTCGCGCGTGCTTGACGAGCGAACTACGGGCCGTCCACTGTCAAGCTCAAGTGTGCGGGCCAGCCAATTCTAGTCCCCGAGTGAGTGGCAACGGTTTCTTACCACACCGCAGTCTAGCGGCTCGCCGTCCGGAACTGCTTGTAGTTTTTCTCCTTGCGGATCGCCTCCTCGAGCTCCGTCTGNNGCGAGGAGCGCTTCGGCGCGTTGCACCAGGTTCCTGCCATGGAGGGAAGCAACGCCGTACTCGGTAACGACGAAGTGGACGTCAGCACGCGTCGTTACAACTCCTGCCCCCGGCTTCAATTGGGAAACGATGCGCGACGTCTTCCCATCTCTCGTTATTGA
>DMMN01000250.1 GCA_003453835.1 Bacteroidota bacterium
TCTGCAAGGATGCAACGCGTGCTACGCGGAATATCAACTCCTCAAAGAAGGGATGCGACTTGTTCCTTCACTGCAGGCCAAGCCAAGTGATGACCGCCCGGAAGCATTCTGGCAAAGCTTTGCCGGCGATGTAGAGAGGCAGATCCAAGATACGAATCGGAAGAGGCTAAGACTTGCTTCTCTCTGGGAGACCCTCGAGTTCTTTTACCTGTATCGTCGTCCCTACGTCGGCTCGGCAGCAGGCGGGCTGGCTCTCGTAGTGCTCCTTCTCCTTGCCTTTCCCTTCAACAGCCGAGTTACCGACACGCGTGATGAGTCTCCCGGAAGAGGGGAGGATCTTCCTATCCGGATGGTGCGCGAGGACGTTGGAAACTACCTTCGCAAATCGAAGGTTCTCCTCGTCGGCATTACGAACATACGGACGGATGAGGGCCGGCAAATCGACTTGAGCGTCGAACGCCAGGCAGCCCGTCAACTCGTCAATCAGGCAAGGAACTTCGACGGTCAGGAGATGGACGAGCGATCCAGGTTGCTCGTCGGGGCCCTCGAGAAGATTCTGATCGAGCTCGCCAACATGGAGGAGAGGGCGGATATTCCGGACGTGGAAATCCTGCGCTCTGGAATTCGTCAGGAAAACATGCTCTTCAAGATTCGCATGGCAGAATCAACGTACAACAACTCAATCGTCACCGCCAGGCAATTGAATAAAGAGATCCAACAATAGGTCTATCACAAAGGACGGACTTCATGAAAACCACACCTGCTCGATTCGCTTGCCTCATTGCTGCGGTGTCCGGGAATTTCCTGATTGCGCAGCCGCAGGATCCGGTCAATGTCCGGACACCCCCGTTCGATCCGCCGCCGAACCTCCCGCATCAACTGCCAGCGCTCGCTCCACCGCATATCATGCCGGTCCCTTTGACTCAGATGGCCGGCGTTCTTTCCGCACCGCTTCCGGCGACCGCCGGGGCGTCTTTGCACAAATCTCGCGAAGCGATCGATCCGGGCGATCAAGATGATCCGGGATATGCGACGTACAAGGCCGCCTACAAGCTCATTCTTGAAGAAAAATGGGAGGACGCCAGGAAGAAGTTTTCTGAAGTGCTCTCAAAGTATGCAAAGAGCAAATACGTCGATGACGCCGAATACTGGATCGCCTACTCGTGGAAGTACTCCGACCAGAGGAAAGCAATCGAGGCGTACAAGAAATTCTTGAAACAGTACCCGGCGAGCAACTACTACGACGACGCTGCCGGCGATCTGAATCGACTCGAGAATCCCGAGGCGGCTGCGATTGCAGGGAGTGCCGAAACGTTTGTTGCCACGCGCCGAAACCTCGAAAGTCTCGCCCGTGGGGCAGAGGCGATCGGCCGAGCCGCCGGACGGATCAGCGGAAAATTCGCCGGCAGTGCGCCCCGACCACCGTCGAGAAGCACGGACGATCCGGAGATTAGAATGAAGATGGAGGCGCTCCAGGCAATCGTGCGGTCAGGCAGAGACGAAAAGACGTTCGAGCTCGTGAAGGAGACGGCCCTCGATAAGCAGCAGTCTCGCGAACTGAGGGAGACTGCCTTCTGGTTGTTGCGCGAGTTCAAAGGAAAAAACGTCACCGACGTGTATCTACAGATCATCAAAGAGGACGCCGACAAGAGGCTGAAGCAAACGGCGCCTCATTTCCTTGGTCAATCTGAGCGGAACGGCGACGATAGCACAGCCAACCTGATCAAGCAGATCGCTCTCGATCAGAAACAAGATAGGGAGATTCGCGAGGCGGCTTTGCACTCCCTTCGAGAAATGAAACGAGGTGACGCGCTCGATTTCTATCTCCAGGTGGCAAAGACTGATGCTGATGAGCGTATCCGAAGCACGGCTCTGTACTACATCGGGGAAGTGGGGAAGAAAGATCCTGAAAAGGTATTCAAGATCTACAAGGAGTTCCTCCTGGATCAGCAGCAGCCGCGTTCATTGAGGGAATCCGCAATGCATTCGGTAACCCAATCGAAGCATGATGAGACGCTCAACCTCNNGAGAATCCAATCCACCGCGATCTACTGGATCGGGCAATACGGGAAGAACAAATCGAAATCGATGGAAACCCTCGTCTCGTTGTTTGACAGTCTCCCTTCGGACCGGCCGCGCTCCTTAGAGAGCATCCTCTATGCCGTCGCTTCACTCGGCACCGATTCGGCCGTTGATTTTCTAGCGAGGGTCGCCAAGACGCACCAAAACTATGACCTGCGTCGCAATGCCGTTTACTACATCGGCAATATCGGTGGTGAAAAGGCAAGAGCTGCGCTGTACGATATCTTGAAAGGAAAGTAGTCTCAATGGAGAGACGTGAATTCGAATTGTCGGATCGCTGCCGGAAGGGCAAGTTCAGAGTTTCCTCATCCGACTCCCACCAGGTGTGGATGGCGTGCGCGCCGAAAAAAGTTTGATCCCGCCGCAACCTTCTTCCCCGTAGCGCAGTCTAATCGACGTGCTCACACAACATCATCACGAAGCCGAGGAGGATCCATGCGATTTGGATCGACGATAGGGTTAACCGTTCTGCTGTTCCTGCCTCTTCCATCAGTGCTTTCCCAATCCTCACGATCATCAATTACCGTGCGAGCCATCCGATCTGCTGAACCGCTCGTCGTGGACGGGGTCCTCTCGGAATCCGTTTGGCAGCAACCCGGTTTGACGGAACTTCGGCAGAGCCGGCCGGACGAAGGGGCTGAGCCAAGCCAGAGGAGCGAGATATGGACGGCCTTCGACGACGACGCTCTCTATGTTGCCGCAAGGCTCTACGATACTTCCCCCGATTCGATTATACAGGTGTTGGGAAGGCGCGACAACGACGTGACTGCGGATTGGTTCGCGTTCTATGTCGATCCGTACTATGATGGAAGGAGCGGCTACTTCTTCGCGCTCAGCGCCGCCGGTACGATGGTAGACGGAACCCTCTACAACGACGACTGGGACGATAACTCCTGGGACGGCGTGTGGGAGGGGAAGACCTCGATCGATGACAAGGGGTGGAGCGTTGAGATGAGGATTCCGTTCTCGCAGCTCCGATTCCACCAGAAGCAGCAATACCGATGGGGTGTAAATTTCCGACGGAGTGTGGGACGCCGAAGCGAGCGAGATTTCCTGGTCTACACGCCGCGAAACGAAAGTGGCTTTGTCTCTCGTTTCGCAGACCTCGTGGGGATCGAGAATATCAACCCCGCTCGACAGGTCGAAATCCTTCCCTACATCAACACCCGCGCCGAGTACACGCAACACCTTCCCAACGATCCGTTCAACTCCGGATCGAAATTCCTTCCGGGCCTTGGTGCCGATTTGAAAGTGGGCCTCGGCAGCAACCTTACTCTCGATGCAACGGTCAATCCCGATTTCGGTCAGGTCGAAGTTGATCCAGCCGTTGTCAATCTCAGCGACGTCGAGACATTCTATCAAGAGAAGCGACCCTTCTTCATCGAAGGGGCGAACATCTTCAATTTCGGATTCGGAGGCGCGAACAACTATTGGGGCTTCAACTGGGGAAGCCCCGACCTCATCTACACGAGGAGGATCGGTCGTGCACCGCAAGGAAGCCTTCCGGCAAATGATTTTGCCGATTCACCCCTGGGCACCCACATTTTGGGTGCTGCAAAGATCACCGGCAAAGTGGGAGACAACTGGAACATCGGAACGGCCCACGCCGTAACGAAGCGAGAATTCGCNNCTCGTTGCCGGCGTGGACGGATGGACATTCCTCGACTCTGGCAAGACGTACGTTGTTACGGGATGGACTGCCTTCTCGCGCGTGCAGGGAAACGAGGCGCGGATGATTTCCTTGCAACAAAGCTCGAGACACTATCTCCAACGCCCGGATGCCTCGTATGCACGAGTTGACAGCAACGCAACTTCCCTCACGGGCTTTGCAGGAAGGTATTCGATCAACAAACAAAGCGGCTCGATCATCCTCAATGCAGCATTCGGGTTCATTGATCCGTGGTTTGACAGCAACGATCTCGGATTCCTTTGGCGCGGAGACGCCATCAATGGCCATCTGGTGCTCGGTTACAAGTGGGTGACACCCACCGAATACTATCGGAGTGTTCAACTGCGCTTCGCGACGTTTGG
>DMMN01000029.1 GCA_003453835.1 Bacteroidota bacterium
CTTCCGTCCCCCCTCCTCTATCCCCAAGACGGCCATGAGATGAAGATGAATTCCCGATCTACTCGCCACAGAATTGCTTTTCGCAAGAAATCCACTAAATTAGCGCGAGGATTTCCTACGCCCTTCCATACACTGACAGGAGAAGGCGATTCCCTTCCGTATCCGTTTCCCTCTTCTATGTCGTTTGCACCTCCTTGTCACACATAAGGTGGACAAGCCACAACAAAAGGAACCACGGATGGCACACCCCCGNNGTCATTCTTGGGCCTCCGGCTGTGAGCCATCGGTGGCCAGGGATCTTTGCTTTTTGTGCACAGATCTTGGTGTAAACGTGCTAAATCATCGGAGGTGAACAATGAAATCGAGAAGAAGACTGTCTCTGGTTGCGTTGATCCTTATCGGGTTCAGCATCGTGATATATGCTCAGGATTTCTCCCTCAAAGGCAGATCGGAGATAGAGTTCAATCTTGGACTCTGGGGGGGAGCGAAGGTGGCAAACACCATCACAACGACGAGCATCCGGTCCGAAGCGAAGACCAGCGGTCTCGCGGGAAACCTGCTCTATGCATATTGGCTCAGAGAACATTTTTCTGTAACACTGAGCGTCGGTTTCCTCGCCGGAGAAGCAAGCTCGACCGTAAGCACTTCAGGGCTGAATCAGCATGCAAGTTCCGTTGTTCCCGTGCTCATCGGCATGAGATTCTATCTTGCCGACCCAATTCCGGAAGATGCCGTCCGTCCTTTCTTGTCCGCGGCAGTCGGCCCCTACATCGGTTCCGAGGCAAAGAACACGGCACTCTCGCAGGAGGCGCACTCCGAAAGCTCAATCGGCGGGCGCGTTGGGGCCGGCATCGACTTCCTCCTCAGCCGAAATTTCAAGCTTGGCGCCAGTGCCGGTTACAACGCCATGTCAGGTTTTGAGACTCCCGTCGGAGCGCGAAAAAACTATAGCGGAGGAGATTTCTCACTCGGTGTTGCCTACGTATTCTGATGGCCGAGCGTATGCGGCCGGCCTATTCAACGATTGCGTCATGCACCGCTAGTAGGGTGATCATCTTCCTTGTATCTTCGATTTCGTTCGTCGGTTGCGGCACATCAACGCTCTACGTCCAAAGTCTCGATGTGCGAGCACCGTTGCATCAACCGCCGCTGTTTACTACTCCCGACTCAACGACGTTCGAAGCACGTGTTGTGACCCACTACTCTCAAACGGGAGGTCCGTGGAGGCTGCCGGGCCGCATCTCAAATCACACAAACGTGAACGCTCGCGGGATCTACGAGATCGATTCGGTCTTGAACGTCGGAGGCTACACCTACATTGAACGAGCCGGCGTCAATAGTCACAGATACCGCGGGTCCAACTTCACATGGTCTCTCCCGCGAAGTTCCCTTTCTCTGCATCTGGACATGCCCATCTCCAATAATGCTTCCTTGGTTTTGGGTTTATCGCACTCCATGATCGAGTCCACTCGATTCCTGGTCGGAACAATCGGTTGTGCATATTCTTTTCGCTGGCGGATGTTTGCGGCACGCTTCGATGTGTCCCTGCAAGTGCGTTCGAATTACTTGGCAGGGGACTTCGTCTACACGTATCAGCCCAATGAGTCATCAACCAGAGAAGTCGAGATCTTCCGGAAGGAGGGACACGACATGAATTTCGACGGCGCTTTTGCTGTCACGATCAACACCAATGTTCCTTCCTGGCCGGCAAATATTTTCCTCCAACTGGCGCAGGCCGATCAGACGATCATCGACTACACTTTCGATACCCCTTTTACGGCACGAGGCCGAGGCAGCTCATTTAGCGTGCATCATTCACCTCGGATCTACTTCGCAACCCCAGGCGTTTCACTCGATTTTCAGAAGTACGGAACTCTCGTCATCGGATTCCGGCTCGCGTCCGGGAACATTATGGAAGATCTCGCGAGCAAAACATTCACCGTGCCGTTTGTTCAATACAGTGTGCCAATTGGAACACGCTAGTGCCGTTTCCAACTTGAGAGGCGCCTCTGCGGGCAACCACTTCTAACTGCCTGAACTC
Source organism: Bacteroidota bacterium (assembly GCA_003453835.1). Classification (GTDB taxonomy): domain Bacteria; phylum Bacteroidota; class Ignavibacteria; order UBA10030; family UBA10030; genus UBA10030. Next base: position 2,042 of record DMMN01000029.1, read on the forward strand.
AATCTCACTCCCTGGAAGCGTCGCGCACCAGGCACCAAGATTCCGACACCGTCCAGAAAAGGGAAATTCGATGGCCATATTGAAGTTCGAGGACATTCATAAGGCATACGGCGAGGTTCTCGCCCTGTCAGGTGTCTCCTTCGAAGTAGAGGCGGGCGAAGTCTTCGGCCTCCTCGGCCCGAATGGCGCCGGCAAGACAACGCTCATCCGCATTCTTCTGGATATCATCCGCCCAAACAGCGGTCGCATCTCGGTGTTTGGCGAGCCGCGCGTGCGCGATCATGCGGATCGCATCGGCTATCTCCCGGAAGAACGTGGCCTCTATGTGAAGCATAAGGTCGTTGATGTAATGACCTACTTCGGAACGCTGAAAGGTCTCTCCCGCAGGGAGGCGAACGCCCGTTCCCTCCGTTGGCTTGAACGGATTGAGCTGGCCGAGACTGTGCGCTGGCGAGTGAGCCGCTTGAGCAAAGGCATGTCGCAAAAAGTCCAAATTGCTGCAACGCTCCTGGCGGAACCTGAGCTTTGTCTGCTGGACGAGCCGTTTACAGGGCTCGACCCTCTCAATGTTCGGTTGGTCCAGGATCTCATCAACGAACGGAGAGCAGCGGGCTTAACGACCATCCTCTCCACCCACCAAATGAACCTCGTGGAAACTCTCTGTGATCGCGTTGCCCTCATCCATCGCGGCAGGGTAAAAGAATACGGAAGCGTCGGTGAAGTCCGCCGGCGCCATTCACTGCCGGAAGTGAGATTCACGCTCAGCTCCCCACTTCCTGCCGTTCGAGGAGTGGCCAAGCTCCTCCCGGTCGGTGAGGGATCTTGGCGTGCGTTGTTGGACGATGGAGTCTCACCATCCGAGATTCTGGGACGACTCGTCGAGGCGGGCGCGGGCGTTGAACATTTTGAAAAAGTCTTGACGCCCATGGAGGATGTCTTCATCCGCGTCGTACAGGAGGACTACCAATGATTCGCAGACACAAGGTTTGGGCGGTGGCGTCATTCGAGTTCCTGTCGGATGTCAAACGCATCAGCTTCATCATTGGTGTTCTCGGTATGCCCGTCTTCCTCCTTGCCTACGGTGGACTCATCGCCTTCGTGGGCATTCTGGCGGAGAGAAGCAAACCGGCCTCGATAACATACGGCATCGTCGATCAGGCGAACGTGCTCACCCTCAACTCAATCTCCATCAACACACCTCAATTACTGCCCGAGGAGATGCGGTCGACCATCCGCTCAATTGACTCGACCGCTGCGCGTTTCACTGAGTCCGTCGCAGGAACGAAGATCGTTTTCAGGCCTCTTCACCATCGAGACTCCGCCCTGGCTGCGCTGAAGGAGAAGTCGATCAACGGTTTTTTCCTCCTTCGGAGCGACTACCTGGACTCGGGGATAGTGGACTCGTACATCGGCGAGTCGGAGGGCCTCAACATCCGAGATCCTGAACGGGCCATCCGTACGTTGCTCGTGGAGAATCTCCTCAAGGGTTCTGTCCCGGAAAAGCTCGCTCAGCGGATTCGCGAGCCGTGGACGATGGGAAAGAGCTGGATCGTGAAATCCACCGGTGAGCTTACGGAGCGGAGTGTAGGGTCCACCCTTGCGAAGGTTGGCGTTCCCTTCGTCTTCAGCATCGTGCTCGTGCTTTCAATAGTGGGCTCAGGCATGTCGCTGATCCAGGGCACCGCCGTGGAGAAGGAAAACAGAGTCGTGGACGTCCTCCTTTCCTCGGCCACGGCGGATGAAATCCTGGCGGGAAAACTTCTCGGCCTGGGAGGATCGGGTCTGCTACAGGTGGGGGCTTGGTTCGGTATGGCGGGACTGGCGGGCATTCTCTTCACCTCGCGGCTTGCCTCGGTCGGGATCGAGCTTGCGTGGGGACCTTTGGCCCTGGGCGTGCTCTACTTCCTCTGCGCGTACTTCTTCATCGGAAGCCTCATGATTGGAACAGGCGCTCTAGGGAGCAACTTCAAGGAAGGACAATTGTGGAGCATCGTGTGGATTATGATGACGGTTTTGCCAATCGTTTTCATCGGCAGCTATATTCGGGCGCCTCACAACACGATCGCAAAAATCCTGACGTGGTTCCCGTTTTCTTCGTCGTCCGTGGTGACGTTCCGTCTCTGGATGGATCCCTCGGGTATTGCCTGGTGGGAGATTCTCGGGCCGCTCTTCGTCTTGATCGCGTGCACGTGGCTGACGGTCCGCTTCGCCGCCCGTCTGNNATACCCCATCGGAAATATTTCGCCAAATGCGGCTGAGGGAATAAGTGTGGAGGGTGACGAGTTGTTCAGGAGACCCCGAGCTGATCCTCGCAAGAGGAAGTGAGCCCCGTTTCCCCTACTCACTGAGCGTGGTGCAGGTTGTCTGGTCCCAGCCTAGCGCGGCTATTGGAGCCAGGGCACCTGTGCAGACTTGTAGAAGTTTACTCCCATTGCCGTGAGTCTGGGGCCATGAGATCCAAGGCGCGTCTTGTACTCATCCCAATTCCTTCCGGCCAACGGCGACCATCCAATCTCGGCATAACCGGCAAGCCTCGGGAGGGTCATATACTCAATATCTGAGATGGTCTGGAGTGTCTCCGTCCAGAGAGGTGCCTCTATGCCGAGGATACTGGCTTCCGTCACCCCGCTCACCTGCGAAGCCGGGTCCCAGGTATAGGCCTTCTCCACATCGATAACACCGGCCCAGACTTGACCGAGCGGCGTCGCATTGTCATACTTCATATCCAAATAGGCCCTGCTCGCCGGCGACATAATGACCTTCGATCCCTGCTGGACGGCTCTTTGGGCAAGACTGCTGTACCAATGCTGAGCGATCGATGACGAGTGAAGTCGAGCTTGTGCAATCTCCTCCCAGCCGATCATCTGTTTGCCATGTCGTTGCACAATTGTCTGCACTCGTTCCACGAACCGTGAATAGTCCGCCTGACTGCCGGGTGCCTCATCGCCGCCAATGTGAATGAATGGCCCCGGGGTGAGGATCGCCAGTTCTCTGATTACATCGTCGATGAAGGTGTAGGTCGTTTCTTTGCTTACGCACAGGGAGCTGAATCCGACGCCGATACCGGTATAGAGAGGGCGGGCAACACCGTCACAATTAAGCACCGCGTATGAGGCAAGTGCCGCGTTCGTATGTCCCGGCATGTCGATCTCTGGAACGACCGTAATGTGCCGGCGCTGTGCGTACGTGACGATGTCCGAGTACTCAGACTGCGTGTAGTAACCTCCTCGACCTCCTCCCACCTGAGTGCTCCCTCCGTAGGTTGCCAGCCGTGGCCACGAATGGACTTCGAGTCGCCACCCCTGATCGTCGGAGAGGTGGAGATGGAGTCGATTCATCTTGTAGTACTCGATCAAGTCGATAAAGCGCCTTACGTCCGTGACGCTGAAAAAGTGCCGTGCGACGTCCAACATCGCACCGCGCCAGACGAAGCGGGGATGGTCTCGAATCGTCACGACAGCCATTCCCCACGGGCCTGGTTGAACTGATGGACGTTCGATGGCGGCTGGGAGGAGTTGTCTGATGGTTTGAATCCCTCGACACAATCCGGCCGGCTGATGTGCTTGAACGGTCACGAGGTCGGGCGAGATCGTCAGGAGGTATCCCTCTTCCCCCAAGGTCGGGTCTCCACCCTTCGTCGTGAGAAAGATGCTTCCTT
>DMMN01000099.1 GCA_003453835.1 Bacteroidota bacterium
GACCTGAGTCGGGACGAGCGAAGTTGAAGACCGCACGGGGGCTGCCACTCTGAACTCGCTTCGACTTCGTCGCGCCCGTCATTCGGGCTTACCCAACCAGCGAGCGCGACCGAATTATCCTCTTTTGCCCAAGAGATAGGGGGACTCGTGAAGCTCAGAGCCAGAAGTAGCCAGACTCCGTAAAGCCGTGCCTCTGTTGTGATTGCCCCCGCTGGGGGCCATAGTTCGTTCCGGATGGATGCGTGTCCGAAAAGATCGAACAAAGGCTCAGATTCGCCCCGCCCGCCGAAGGATTCCCTCGCCTTGACAAGCTCCGAGCCTATAACTACATTGGGAGGAATTCTTAGCTCGCCGCACCATTCCAAGACATTGTCGGAGATCAGTCGCTAGACCACCCGGGCCGGAGCATGGTTGGAAAAACCATCTCTCACTACAAGATTCTAGAGAAGATTGGGGAAGGGGGGATGGGTGTTGTCTACAAGGCTCAAGATACAAAGCTCGATCGATTCGTTGCCCTCAAGTTTCTCCCCGCCTACCTGAACGAAGTTCCATCCGAAAGAAAACGCCTCATTCATGAAGCGCAGGCTGCGTCGGCGCTTGACCATCCAAACATCTGCACCGTTCACGAGATTGACGAAGTGGAGGGTACCACGTTCATCTCGTTTGGATACGTTGAGGGTAGATCGCTGAGACAGAGACTTGGCTCCGGACCGCTCGATGTGAAGGAAGCGGTCAATATCTCCCGCCAGGTTGCACAAGGCTTGCGGGCAGCGCACGAAAAGGGGATCATCCACCGCGACGTGAAGAGCAGCAATATCATGGTCACAGAGCATGGTCAAGTGAAGATCATGGACTTCGGCATCGCGAAGAGGGGGGAGGGAACGCTGAGTGCAAAGCCGGGTCAACTCCTCGGGACCCTTCCGTACATGTCGCCCGAACAAATCCGCGGCGAGACCGTCGATCACCGAACGGACATCTGGTCGTTCGGCGTCGTTCTGTATGAGATGTTAACCGGACGTCTCCCCTTCAAGAGCGACCACCAGGAAGCGGTTGTGTACCTCGTCCTCAACCAGGACGCGACAGACCCCGAACTGCTTCGTTCCGGCGTGTCCGGCTCACTCAGCATTCTGTGCAAGCGGTGTTTGGCCAAGGACCGAGGCCTGCGCCCTCAATCCATGGAGGAAGTACTGAACCTCCTTGACGCAACGTCCGCAATCCATCGCACAACATCTCAGTTGTGGAAGACCCTCCCGCCGGCAAAGCGCAGATACGTCGGTTACGGCTTCGGCCTCGCGGTTGTCGTCGCGGCCGCGTTGATTTGGTTCTCCATGGCAGATGAGGCCATGTCGCTTTCACCGATGGACTACATCGTCATCGCCGATGTTGCCAATTCCACTGCTGACAGCGTCTTCAATCATTCCCTTACCGAAGCCATCCGGGTTTCATTGCGCCAATCCCCGCGTATCAACCTGCTTCCTCGTGAGAGAATCTCCGACGCACTAAGAAGGATGCAGGCGCCGATGGACCGCCCGCTCGATGAACCAACCGCCCTTGCCGTTGCAAGACGTGAGGGGGCTCGAGTCGTCGTTGCCGGCAACATCGAACAGTTCGGCTCACGATATGTGCTCAGTTGTAAGATCGTTGACGCGGTGAAGGGGGAAACGATCAGAATTCCGCGTCGCGACGTCTCCGGAATCGAGCACATCCTGACGGAACTGGATCGCTTGTGCGATCTCATTCGCGAGAACCTTGGGGAATCGTTGCGCGAGATATCGAACTACACGATTCCACTTGAGAAAGTCACCACTTCTTCGCTGCAGGCGCTGGAACTGTATTCGAGAGGCGACATTCTCGAGCGGCAGGGGAAATACGCCGAGGCTGCCCTCTTGAAAGAGAAGGCCGTGATTCTTGACTCGTTGTTCACTATTGCCGTGAGCGATTTGTCGTACATCCATCGAAAGCTCGGAAACGATAGCCTCGCCCTGTTCTATCATAACAGAGTCCCATCACTCATTGCGCGAGTATCCGATCGGGAGAAGTACTATATCATGTCGATGTACTACGGTCCGAATTTCGAGTTGGATTTTCAGAAGACATTTCAGAACGTCCAACAACTTGTCTTGCAGTATCCGAACTCCGCGGAGGGATTCGGTCTTCTCGGCTACAATGCCATGCTCACGGGAGACACAAAGGCTGCACTCGAGGCAAACCAACGATGCCTGGATCTCGACTCGGTCTATGCGGGAACGATGTATAATAACTCTGGGTACGCTCTCGCGCTCGCCGGACGAGCCGGCGAAGCTCTCGCGCAGTTCCGCAGGAGCAAGCAGATTCGACCCACTTACCACACGATCGACATGTATGTCGCCCGGACGTTCTTGATGGCCGAGGAGTTCGACTCGGCTCAGGCCGTCCTGCTGGGGATCTTGCCGCTCGCCGGACCAGTTCAGAAGATGCAGGCTCACGGCCAGCTCGCATCCCTCCATCATTTCCGGGGAAGACTGGTGGACGCCTCCAGGGAATGCCGGAAGGGGCTTGAACTAAGCCGATCACTGGGTCGCCGGGGAGATGAAGCGTACTTTCACTTCCTGCTTGGTGAAATAGCCGGGGATCAGGGAGCATCGTTGGTGTTCGACCAAGAGATGAGATTGGCAGCGGAACTGAGCATTTCGCCGTTTATTGAGTTGCCGCTTGTTGCCGGAAGCCTGGCAAGGAATGGCAGAATAGAGCGCGCAGAAGCCACATTGAAGCTGCTTGGGGTTGCGCGGAGCGGTGATCCATACTTCCTGAGACGGCGATCAGAACTCCAACACTATGCGCGGGGTGAGATTCTGTTGGCAAGGAACCTGACGCGCGAGGCGGAGCGTGAGTTTCAGGCCGTTGGAGAGGTTCATTGCGGCGATCCTTTCTATCTTCTCTCACAGCTTGGAATCGCCCGGTGTGCGTCTACCGATTCCTCAGCGGAAGAACGATTTATGGAGATCCTTGAGAAACGGGGTGAAGTGGTTATGGGAGTCATTCTTTCTCATCGGAACTATGGCCTTTGGGCGAGCCGATTGTGGCCGGAAGCGAGCTTGGAGTTGACGAAATCCCAAACGGCTCGCGGTAAGCTCAGCGAAGCCAAAACCAATGTTGATCGTTTGATGCGCATTTGGCAAAATGCAGATCCATCATATCATAACGCACAAGCAGCCCGACATTTGGCGCGGCTTGTGAAGGGAGACCAATAGGTCTTCATTCATCCATCATAACTAACTGGGAGGATAATCCTATGAGACCACGCAGCAACTCCTTCGTCGCCTGCCTTCTGGGATGCACGCTTCTTGCACTTCTCTGGATAGGCTGTACCGGCGGATCAAACGGCAACTCATCTGAATCACTGCCGGACACGGTAAGCGCGACGCAAATCGGCCCGTCAACATATGTCGTGACGAACTCTTCGAATCCATCGGTGCCGGATACGGTTTCTGTCGAGTCAGTGCCGGACACCGTTTCCCTTCCCTCCTCGTTCATGATGATCAAGAAGTAGAGCCATCAAGGAGGACTGGAAAGACCGAGTTGTGATCGGTTGGAGACTTCGGGGAGAGAGCCTTGTTCTTCATCGAGAGAATTGGCGACTTATTCCGGGATTCTTCGTTACATTCGACCGAGGGTGAACAATCCTGAATGCGGCTTAGACTCTCGATCAGTATTAGCAACAGGAAACGCGGGAGGCCAGGGGCGTAGGGGGGGGGAGACTGAAATAGGGCTTGTTTTACATCCCTATTTCGACTATCTTAATCCCGCATTTCTTGATGCGCAAGCTAAGCTCTAACCTGACTTGATCTTATCCGGGCAAGATCAAACGTCGAGTTTGATTTTACGGACAAAAGACAGCTAGCCAAGAGCTTACTACTGAAAGGGAATGGAGTCCAGCTTTAGATTCGATCCATCAGGAATCTGAAGGGGCGGTTTGTGGCAATTCACGGGGGAAGTGCAAAGAGTGCTACAAACTAGGGGGAAAAAATGTCATTTATCGTCTTGAAAACGATCGCGACGGAACGACTCGTCAGTTCCA
>DMMN01000003.1 GCA_003453835.1 Bacteroidota bacterium
CTGAGTCTGGGATGGAGCGACTCGACTTTTCTCCTCTCCTGTATCTCGGACAAACCGGCAAACCTCCTCTTCCAAATCGACGCGAACAATGACGGATGGTTTCACGGGTTCGACAATCTTCAGATTCGCGTGCTCAACTTTGGTGATTCAGTGAAGACTGCAGACTTCTATCTTCGAGACTGCTCAAGCTGGACGGATCCGCCGCGGGACAGGCGCGACATCTTGAAATCCGACCGGCTTATCGTCATGCAGGATCGAACGACCGACAATCGCCATCTCCTCACGTTGAAGATTCCACGCGACGATCGATACGGATTCAATCTCCGGAGAGGCAAAAAGATCGGCTTGCGGATCGGGCTTCAGACTGTAACGGATCTCTGGGTCTGGGATGAGCTGTTCGAGCGGAATGACATGATGCAGGTTACGCTGCGATGAGGACCGTCAGTTTCCTCACGAACTCTCCTGCCCCACGTTCATCGGAGGAAGCCGCGGCCTGGAGGTTTCTCTCAAGCCGGACTTCTTTCCATCGAAGACGGACTAGCTTTGCGTCCATCAGACGAACGCCATCTCTCCTCAACGATTGCCATCTTCTCTGGTGGCATCTCGATTCGTCGACCATCCTCCCTTCCTCAGCTCTTGACCAACAAGTGGTCACATCGGTTCGGGAGTTCGTTTTGGACGGAGGCTCGCTCCTCCTCTCGCATCTCGCGGCTCAGTATGTGGTTGATGTAGGCATCGAAGAAAAGAGGCCAAATGTTCTGTCGAAGGGAGATTGGCTGGAGGAGTCATGGGCGAGAGGCTATCCTGACATCCGCGGTTTTGCCACATTTCAGGGTCACCCGATTTTCGCCGGACTGCCGGGAGGGGTTTATACTTCTGCTCCGACTCGAGGTGACAACTTCTCCGCCGCGATCTATGAGGATGATCTGCCTAAGAACGGTTCAGTAATTGCCGTCGAGAGATTGTATGTCAGGCTTAACGAGCGGCGACGACTCATCACGGAGTATGATTTCGGAAAAGGGAAGATCCTGTGCATCGGCACATACTTTCAGTTCGTGAACAGGCGGGATCGATTCAGAGCACAGTCAGAGCATTTCGCGAACAACTGTTTCAACTACCTTCTCAATCCTCGTAAGGGTCGTGGGAGAAAAACGTATTGGACTTTTGATCCCGTAACCGTCCGGAGCTTTGACCACCAGAGCAAGCCGCTCGAGAAGATCGCTTCCGGCTGGACCGTCACTACATCGTCCTTGTTGGTGCGACGTCAACTCCAGCCATCCGATCCTGATCAGCCGTATGATGTGGGAGGAAGGAAGCTCGTGATAGTGGGGAAGGAACGGGGCGGCATCGATGAGGTGTGGTGCCATCCATTTCGGGCGATTCGAAACCTGAGAGTGGGCTTTGAGTCGTTGGATTCGAAAATCGAGTGGAGTGAGAAGCTGAATCCGGAGATCGTCGTCCATCCGGAATCGTTCACACGAATTTACAGGCTCTCCTGGATGGAGATCGAGGAGGTCGTCTTCGCCAATCTTCACCGACCTTGCGGCGCACTTCATTTCACTCTCAATACCGATTCACCTGTGCATCTCGTCATCTCTGCCGAATTCGACTTGAGGATGATGTGGCCTCTCCATGAGCGGTCAGCGGGATCTCTGGAGTACTGCTGGGATGAAGGTCTTCAAGCCGTCGTCGTCTCGGGCCTCGAAGGCAGGCTTACTTCGCTTCTAGGAAGTTCGCTGAAGCCCATCGGTATCCTTCTTGGACAGTATACAGCAATCGAAGTTCGGGGAGGGAGATTCATAGGAAAGCGAACTGATGTACCCCGCGTGATGGTAGCCCTGCGGTACCGACTGACCCCAGAATCGCCCCAATGCACAATTGTCTTCGCCGGATCGTCCACGAGCATGCAAGATGCAAGCAAGGCTTACCGGTCGGTGGTCGCAAATCCCGCCAAAGTTCTGAATAATCAGGCAACACACTACCGTACCCTGTTCAATCGCTCCACGCAAGTCAAAACACCTGACGAGACGTTCAATGCCGCGTATCATTGGTCGCTGGCGGCGACCGATCGTTTCTTCGTCGAGGCACCTGGTCTGGGCTCGTCGCTCGTTGCAGGATATGGGAGCAGCTCAAAAGGATGGAACGGCGGCCACGAAGTAAGCGGAAGACCCGGCTATGCATGGTTCTTCGGACGTGACGCCGTCTGGACAAGCTTCGCGCTTCTTGACTATGGCGATGTTCGAAAGGTTCGCGATGTGCTTGAGTTCCTCGGCTCGCATCAGGATATCGACGGGAAGATCCTGCACGAAATGACGACGAGCGNNAATCGCGTTGATGGGGCGCTATCTGAAATCAAGCGGAGACGTGAAGTTCGTTCGAAAGGAGTTTCTGAAACTCAACAAGGCGATCGACTTCTGCTTTTCAACGGACACGGACGACGACCATTTGATCGAAAACTCGAACGTCGGTCACGGCTGGATCGAAGGCGGCAAGCTCTTCCCTGTCCACACGGAATACTATCTCGCCGCCTGTTGGGCCGCTGCGCTCAATGAAGCAACTTATATTGCTTCGGCCCTGAAGAAGACCGCTCTCGCACGAGGATGGAAGAAAGAGAACCGAATGGTTCGGAGGACCATCCAAGAGGAATTCTGGAACGAGACGAGCGGCTCCTACAACTTTGGAAAGTATAAAGNNGGGTCCTTCAATGCGGAGAAGACGATCCTGCCGACCGTTGGGATAAACTTCGGTTGTGCAGATCCAGACAAGGCACAACGATCCCTCGATGAATACGCTTCTTCATCTTTTTCGACTGATTGGGGCGTCAGGATAGTTGAAGCCACGAATCCGTTATACAATCCGGCCGGCTATCACTACGGGAGCGTTTGGCCTCTCTTTACAGGATGGACGGCACTGGCCGAATTCAGACTCGGCCGTCCTTCACAGGGATTCTCGCACCTGATGAGCAATCTCCAACTCTGCGGGCAATTCGCCGCAGGATTCATGGAGGAGGTCTTGCATGGTGAGTTGCTCGATGCAGCCGGAGTCTGTCACCACCAGGCGTGGTCGGAATCTATGGTCCTCCAACCGATTCTCGAAGGGATGCTTGGTCTCGAAGTGGACGCGATGAGGTCGCGGTTGATGCTTCGTCCATTCATCCCGCCAAATTGGGGATCGCTCAGCGTCGACAATCTGTGCGTCGGGAGAGCTCGAGTGCGTTTGAAGGTGACGCGGCTAGAGGGGCGGACGCTTTTCGACTTTCATGTCTCCGGATCGACGACGCTGACGGTGGACCTCCAGCCGCTGCTTCCCTTAGGCACGATTGTCTCGCGAATTCAGATCGGCTCGCAGACGATAACTCCCAACCGTCTGATTTCGACCTACGGTGAATGTCCGCGCGTCACGTTTCGATTGACAGGTTCCAGAAGTGTGGTCGTTCATCACTCGAGAGGAGTCACCATCATCCCACCACTCCCCTCATTGCAGCGGAAGGCTGAATCTCGCGGTCTGCGGATCGTCAACGAACGGTTGGAGGGGAAAACATATCTCGTGACTGTTGAGGGGAGAGCGGGAACTGAGTACCGGATAGACCTCGCCGATCCGGATCAATCGGTACGTGCGGTTGACGGGGCTGAGATTGTGAATCGGATCGAAGAAAGGATCGTGCTGAGAACTCGATTCGATGAAAGTGCCAACGGAACATCCTATAGTCGAAAGACCATCGTTTTCGTTCTTCTATAAATCCGAAGGGGCGACATTCAGTCGCCCCTTGGTTCTTTCGTCAAACGTACTTCTTCGGCCACCCATTCGTCCCTCCACCCCAATGTTGTCCGACAGTTAACTTGCCCGCCGATCTTTGTGGCGGGACTGTCGAAGAACTGCTCGCGGATGAAGAGCCGACATTCGGTCGCCCCTTCGTTCCTCCATCAATCCTACTTCTTATCCGGGTACAGGATTTTCGAAATCTGATCTCTGCTGTCTTGGAGATGCGCCTTCGTTTCTCGGTCGGCCGCCTTCGATATTGAACGTGCAATCATCGCATCGAGGTCAAGCAGTTCGGTCCGTATCAACGCGCGCGCTTCTCCCGCTAACGGCGTTGGCGGAGGGAACGAGAAACCGGGCGGCAAACCGGTGGGAGGCGTGAAGGGAGGCGGATTGAGTTTGTTCCCGAACGTCTCGATGTACGTCCGCTGGAGATTGCGGCGGTAGATGTCGGTCTTGACGCTTGCGGCATTCAACTCACTCCAGACTCCCTGCCGTAGGTCGCTCAGCATTTCGCCCAATGTATAAAGCTTTGTTCCCGGCTTCGCAAGCGTGTGGCTGTTGATGAGGCGAATCATCCGATCGTTGTTGGTCAGGATGCCCAGAAGTTGTCGATGTCCCTGGACCACACGATCCACCGTTCCCGTCGGCTCAATGAGGGAGAGAATTTCGGGTTTCAGGAGCTCGCTCGGAGTCCGAAACGCCTCCTTGTGAAGGAAGTCCATGCATTCCTTTTGTTTCTCGCGCAACACAGGAGTGTGAACAACGCCCGCCTGGCCGGCAATACGTTCCGTTCGAACGACACCGCCGATGTAGTTTGCCACGTGGCCGAACTCGCGGCTTCGTTGGGCAAGCAATTGCCCGTAGATTTCCTTCAGCGTGGTGTAGTCTTCGCCTGGCTTCGTTGTGGCACTGACGATCATCTCTGCAATGGCATTGATGTTTTTCAAGCCGTACTTCGTCGCCGCGACTGCGTCGGCACCCATGTCTTCGGTTTGCACCGTCGGATCGTTTGGGTCGGATACTCCGAAGCGGAGGTACGGTTCGGTTTCTTGACGTGCCGCAATCTTGTTCAGAGCGTCACGTTCCTCGTCCGGCGTTTTCGCATCGAGCACGGGCCTGTAGCCCCACTCGACGGCGAATTTGTCGTACGGTCCGACGAGGGGGATCAATCGAGCATTGTCGCCCGGCTGCGCGACATAGTTGAATCGTCCGTAATCCATGATCGAAGCTTCATTCCCGTTCGCGGCCGTGAACGACGCGCTGCGGAGACTGTCAACCGGATAGGAGGAGGTTGATTTCCAGTTGTGAGGGAATCCGAGTGTATGACCGACTTCGTGCGCGGCGATGTATCGGAGCAATTCGCCCATCAGATCGTCAGGCAAGGGGAGCTTCTTGGCTCTTGGATCCACATTCCCAACCTGGACGAAGTACCAATTGCGCGCGAGATTCATGACATTGTGGAAAAAGCCGATATCGGACTCCAGGATTTCTCCCGTCCGGGGGTCTGCAATGTGCGGTCCGTAGGCGTTTTCGATTTCCGACGGCAACCAACGGATCGTAGAGTTACGGGCGTCTTCTGCGCTCCAGTCGGGGTCTTCCTTCTCGCTCGGCGCGTCCTTCGCAACGATGGCGTTCTTGAATCCGGCTTTTTCAAACGCAGGTTGCCA
>DMMN01000333.1 GCA_003453835.1 Bacteroidota bacterium
CGTCTCCTTCAACGATGTGATGCTTCGCTTTTCTTACCATCTCACAATATGCATCACGGGATGTGGCCTCCCGCAAAGAAGAGAAATCGCACGCAAAACTGTTTGGAGCGAGTGGAATCCTGCTGAGCCGCATGACAAGGATGTCCAGTTGGCGCTTTCCCTCATCGTACTGCTCTTGCAGGGAGCGCTCCGGCTTCACAACAATATTTTGGACAACGGTGAGTGTGTGGCGGCGGTGATCGAGCCGGACGAATGAATGAAACAAACCGAAGATCGCGTCAGGTTTTGATGATGCATCCTCGGGCGGGAGGGGGACCGATTCCAACGCTGCGAGCGCATCATAGCTCAGGTAGCCGAGGAAACCACCCGAAAAGCCGGTGGGGTCGGTGAGAGGTGCCTGCTTGAATTCGGAGAGAAGCTTCCGAAGAACCGATACAATGTCGCCGCTCTCCGTCTGTGTGTCGCCGCGACGAGTAACCTCGACTCCCGAGTTTTTGGACACAACAAGAATGGACGGGTTCGCGCCGGCGAAGGAATAGCGGCCGACCTGCTCATTCGTTTCGACGCTTTCCAGAAGGAAAGAACACTCCGCACCTTCCCGCAGGGCGAGGTAGATTGAGACCGGTGTGTGCAAGTCCGCCGGTACGATTCTCTCGAGCGGGATAACCGTATAGGCCGATGCGAGTTGTTTGAATGCTTCAAATGAGATCATGGAGTACCCTTCTAAAAAACGAAAAACCCTTCCGCGAATATCCGGGGAAGGGTTTGTGGAAAAATTCAGGAACTAGTACATCATCCCGCGGGCGCGTTGGAATCAGACGAAAACACTCCGCGCCACCACCATTGCGAGAACGAATGCACTATGGTCGATTGCTTTCTCATTTCTGAGACAAGATAACAGTTGTCCGGTTTCATGTCAAGCAGCATTTTTCCTTTTCAAAGAACCTGCAAGTCAAGGTCGCACAGCTACTTCGCGGGAGTATATTTCTCAACATGATTTTTCACCGGTTTGACGGTCCGGAGGAATTTGTAGATGGCCGAAAGATCCCGTTCGGTCATTCCTGCATACATCAACCAGGGCATCATTGATTGGTATCCGATATCTGCAGCTTTCAAGGTCTTTGCTTCCGGTGCGTCGAAGTATTTGAACTTCTCGACGAAATTGGTTTCTGACCACGAGCCGATGCCCGTTTCTTCGTCGGGGGTGATGTTTGCAGATCGTACGACTGATTTATCGGGAAATGGAAATTCGAATCCTCCTGCGAATTCCATCCCGGCGATTGGCTCACCCTTCACTTGTTTCGTGTGGCACTCAGTGCAGGAGGCTGCATTGGTGAGGTACTTTCCGTACTCATAGATGTTCGAAGTATCGGGCTCCGGTTGAGGAGTACGCTTCATCGGAATCGTGCGCACAATCAGGTTTAGCGGAAAATCAAGTTTTGTCGCAGGAGGCGTGTTCTCGATCGGTTTCAATGTCCTCACGTAGGCGATGACAGACAGAACATCCTCTTCGCTCATGGAGTTGTATCTGGTGTAGGGCATGAGCGGGAACAAAGCGTTGCCGTCTTTATCGACTCCGGATGTAATGGCACGGTAGAGTATTCCATCGGTCGCCGAGCCCAGAGCCGCCGGCGTAATGTTGTGAGCATGGATCGCCCCGGGAAAACCGAAGGACTCGTCGAAGACTTCTCCGCCCTTTCCTTCCGTACCGGGAACGATCGGTCCGGCGAAGTATTCCCAATTTCGCGTGGAATGGCAATCGACACAGACTGCAACATGGTTTGCGAGATACGCACCGCGCGCAAGACGCTCTGGAGTGGCAGAGACAGAAAGATCGCGAACGGGATCAACGCTCGGATACCGCACGTAGAGAAATCCCACGCCAAGAACGATCAGCGCAACGACAACTCCTGCTCCCCATGCAACAATCCTAAGGATTTTTTTCATCGGCCCTCCTGTGGTAGTTGAGAAAACATCCGGCGACTCCGGTTCTGTTTGGACCGCTCCGAACAGCGCCGGGCGCTGACTGGTTAGATGTTGATTCAACCAAAGGCAGGCTGAGTTTGTTCCCAAACCCGGGTCGACTTCACCCCTGAGGCCTCCGCGAAGGCCAAAAACAAAGCCCTTTTCATCCTCCATCGGTGAGCGGTCTTATTGATGAGAAAGTTTATTGGGCTTTTACTATATTCGTAGTTAGTTTTGGTCCCCACCCCACTCCCCGGCGGGGTCCTCGAGATACCCGTTGTTAGCGGTCCTTAGTTCGTGCTGCCAAGTCCCCCCCCACAACGAGAGGCACGATACTGTGATCGGTCAGACAATCTCCCACTACAAAATTCTCGAGAAGCTTGGCGAAGGCGGCATGGGTGTTGTTTACAAAGCCCAGGACACCAAGCTCCTCCGCCCCGTTGCATTGAAGTTCCTCACCCTTGAAATGACCCGAGACCAGGATGCAAAGAAGCGGTTCATCCAGGAAGCGCGGGCAGCATCGGCACTTGACCATCCGAATATCGCCGTCGTACATGATGTCGATGAAACCGCCGACGGCCATTCGTTCATCTGCATGGCGTACTACGACGGCCAGACCCTCAAATCAAGACTTACGAAGGGGCC
>DMMN01000331.1 GCA_003453835.1 Bacteroidota bacterium
CTCCGGCTCCATCTGATACTCCTCCGTCAACGCAACATCGATGCGCTCGGGATGTAGGAGTTGGAACAGCTTTGTCTGATCCTCCAGGTTCGGACAAGCCGGATAGCCGATGCTGAATCGCGATCCCTGATACCCCTGGCTGAAGAGCTTCTTGATTTCTGTCGCGTCGTTTCCGGCAATTCCAAGATCCTCTCGCATACGCTTGTGCCACAACTCCGCCAACCCTTCCGCACTCTCGACGCTTAATCCATGGAAGAAGAGATAGTCTTTGTAGTTATGAGCCTCGTAGAGTGCGCGCGAGTATTCGGACGCCTTCCGGCCTACCGTTACCACGTGACATGCAAACACATCCACCTTGCCGGAGTCAACCGATGCAAAGAAATCGGAAACACAGAGGAATCGGTCACGCGTTTGGCGGGGAAACGCGAAGCGAACCGCCTCTTTCAACATCGACGGATGAAGCGCGGCGGGTGGAATCCGCCCATCGGATCCCGACGGCGGCTCGTAGACAATGAGATCGTTTCCGTTCGCTTGACACGGGAAGTAGCCGTAGACGACCTTCGGAACCAAAAGCTGTTCCCGTCTCGACTTCTCCTTCAGAGCCAGGAGCTCGGGATGGATCTTTTCGTGGAGAATCTTGTCGTACTCCTCTTGGCTCATCTTTCCACGCACGACCCGCCATTGCCCGCGAATCAAGGCGACTTCGTTGACGTACTGAAACACGTCGTCAAGCGGGATATCTTCCACGATCTTTGAACCCCAGAAAGGGGGAGTCGGGATCGGCGTATCCGAACTCACTTGTGATCGACCTGACGCAAGAAAATCGTCGGTCTCGAATTCCGTTCGAGGAGTGGAGGAAATCGACTCACCCTCAACCGTCATCGCGACTTTGGCCTCGGCCCCTGTCGCAACAGCTTCTCCCCCTTCTCTTGAGTTCTCTACCGGCACAGAATCCACACCTCGGTTCTTGATCGCTTCCATGAGGTGAAGACCGTCGAAGGCATCATTGGCATAATAGACAGTGCCGGCGTAGATGGAGCGAAGATCGTTTTCAACATACCGCCTTGTAAGAGCAGCGCCACCGAGAATAACCGGGATATTCACACTGCGCTCGTTCATCACTTCGAGGTTTTCTTTCATGACGAGGGTCGATTTCACCAGAAGCCCGCTCATGCCGATCGCGTCGGCTTGATGTTCCTCTGCCGCATGAAGAATGGTCTCAACCGGACACTTGATGCCGAGATTGACGACACGATAGCCGTTATTTGTCAGAATGATATCAACGAGGTTCTTCCCTATATCGTGTACATCTCCCTTGACGGTGGCAATCACCATCGTCCCTTTCTGCACCTCATCCTCTTTCTTCATAAACTGCTCGAGATGACCGACCGCCGTCTTCATCACTTCCGCCGACTGGAGGACGAACGGAAGTTGCATCTGACCTGAGCCAAACAGTTCACCGACGATCTTCATACCATTGAGAAGAATCGTGTTGATGATGTCGAGCGCCGGGTACCGTTTCAGCGCCTCGTCGAGATCCGCCTGGAGGCCCGCCTTGTCGCCGTCGATGATCCGGTTTTTCAGCCGCGACTCGACGCCCTCTCCTTCCGCGACGGGCCGCTTCGCGGCCTCCGGTTTCTGACCTGAATAGTAGGCCATGAGTTCCGTCAGGGGATCATACACGACCTTACGATCTTCTCCCTCGCCCTCGAATCGCCGTTTGTCAAACACAACTCCGCGGCACAGCTCGCGGCCCCGCTCATCGATGCGGTACAAGGGGATGATTTTGGATGCGTGTACGATGGCCATATCCAATCCTGCCTCGACAGCATGGTGCAGGAACACGCTGTTCAGCACGTGGCGAACCTGGGGAGACAAGCCGAACGAGATATTACTCACTCCCAGACTCGTGTGAACACCCGGTAGCTCTTTCTTGATACGTCGGAGGGCCTCGATGGTCTCCATCCCTGCACCCCGAAACTCCTCGTCTCCCGAGCCGAGGGTAAAGGTCAGTGTATCGAAGATCAGATCATGAGGTCTCATCTGGTACTTCATAACGACCAACTCATAGATCCTTTTCGCGATGGCGAGCTTCGACTGCGCCGTCTTCGCCATTCCCTGTTCATCAATCGTGAGGGCAATGACCGCCGCGCCGTAGCGCTTACAGAGAGGAACAATGCGATCGATACGCCCCTCACCGTCCTCCAGATTGATGGAGTTGACGATCGCCTTCCCGGCGATCCGCTGCAACGCCTCCTCTATGACAGCCGGTTCCGTCGAGTCGATCACAAGCGGGATCTGAATCTGAGTGTTAAAGCGCGTAATCAGCTCTCGCATGTCTGATGCTTCATCGCGACCGACGTACGCAACGCAGACGTCGAGCATGTGCGCTTGTTCCCTGACCTGGCTGCGACCCATCGCGACCATGCCCTCCCAATCTTCCTTTGCAAGGAGATCTCGGAAGAGTTTACTGCCATTTGCATTTGTTCGCTCCCCGATCAGAACCGGCGGCGGAGCAATCCGAAAGGGAGCCGTCTGGTACAAGCTGGATGCACTCGGTATGAAATCGAACTTCCTCGGGGTGGGAGAAAGATTCCCGACCGATTCCACAAGTCGGGCGATGTGTTCCTTTGTCGTTCCACAGCAACCGCCGACGATCTGAACGCCGAGGTCCTTGACATAGTGAGAGAGGTAACGTGTAAACTCCTCGGGCGTCAATCGGTAATGAGCGTGGCCTCCGATGTTCTCCGGAAGACCGGCATTCGGCATGACGAAGACAGGCTTCGGACTGCTTGAGGTGAGCACGCGGACGTGTTCCGACATCTCCTTCGGTCCGGTTGCACAATTCATGCCGATGATGTCTACGTCATACGGTTCGATGGATGTGAGAGCCGCTGAAACCTCCGTCCCAAGTAACATTGTTCCGATTGTTTCCACCGTAACCGAAACGATGATTGGAACCCGTCGCTTTGCATCCCGGAAGTAGTCGAAAATGCCACACAACGCGGATTTGATCTGGAGAACGTCTTGGCACGTTTCAACGCAGAGAAGATCAACTCCCCCTTCCACCAAACCTTGCGTCTGGACCGAGTACGCTTCCGACATTTCCTTGAAGGACAGATGACCGAGAGACGGCAGCTTGGTGGTGGGACCTATGGACCCGGCGACAAACCGCGGATGCCCAGGCTTCGAGTAGTCGGAAGCCATCCGCTTGGCGATCTGAGCTGCTTTGAAGTTTAGATCGTGCGCTTTCTCTTCGAGGCCGTATTCAGCGAGAACGAACGGCGTTCCGCCAAACGAGTTCGTCTCGATCACATCGCAACCTGCCTCCAGGTAGTCTTTGTGTACGTTCTCAACGGCAGACGGTTTTGAGAGTACGAGAACCTCATTGCATCCGAACAGAATGTCACCGCCGAAGTCATCTTGCGTCAGGTTTTGATTCTGCAGATGAGTTCCCGTCGCACCGTCGAAGACGATGATCTTTTCATTCAGGATATCGAGAAACGATTTCATAGCGGATTTCTGAACTCTTGTCTGGCGCAGGGGAGTTGATTCCACGAAAGTCGGGCACGACCCTGCCGCGCTTGATCGTCGATAGCGTTTCGGTCAACGCACCTTCCGGGCCGGCCGTTGTAAACAACAAACCCGGTCTCGCTCGAGTTGAGAAGCGACGCCGGGGTAGATGTGTTTCTTCGAGGCGACGCTTTAGCTTTTTTTTCTTGTGGCTGCAAGCTGTCGGTCAAATTGCCACGCACAAACTTATGAAAGAATAGCATGAACTGCAAGATGGGGCGGGAGGACCGGGAAAGCGGTCTCGAACGAGATTTACACTGCCAATTCTTGGAGTTCAGAGAGCGGAAGGATGGCCCTTCTTCGCCTGAACTTCGCAGCGGGCATTTCGTCGTATCTCCTTCC
>DMMN01000360.1 GCA_003453835.1 Bacteroidota bacterium
ATGGGGCATTTCCCTTTCCCGATAATCTTGTGATACCACATCCACGCTTCCGGGTTTATCGGCTCGCCGACCGTTCCCAGTAAGCGCAGCGAACGGAGGTCATGTTTGAGCGGCCACTGTTCTCCCCATTTGATGAACGCACGGATCGCGGTCGGGGCTGTGTAGAAGATATTCACTTTGTAGCGATCGACGATCTTCCAAAAACGATCCGGCTCGGGCCAATTCGGCGCGCCTTCATACATCACGCTCGTCGCTCCGTTCGCCAGCGGTCCGTACACGACATAGGAATGACCCGTCACCCAGCCGATATCCGCGGTGCACCAGTAGGTGTCGGTGTCCTTGATGTCGAACACCCATTTCGTTGTGATGTAGACACCCGTTAAGTATCCACCCGTCGTATGAAGCACGCCCTTCGGTTTGCCCGTGCTGCCGCTCGTATAGAGGATGTAGAGAGGATGTTCGGAGTCAAGCTTTTCTGCTTCACACTGATCCTCTGCCGTTTCCATCAATCCGTCCCACCAGAAGTCGCGTCCCGGTTCCATATGGACTTCCACGCCCGACCGCTTAAGAACAACGACTCCTTGGACAGTCGGCGTGTGCGTCAGTGCGGCGTCGACGTTTTTCTTGAGCGGAACCACACTCCCTCGTCGGAAGCCGCCATCCGCTGTGATAACAAGCTTCGCCTGCGCATCGGTGATTCGATCGATGAGCGCCTGGGAGCTGAATCCCCCGAAGATGATAGAGTGCGTCGCTCCGATGCGCGCACATGCAAGCATTGAGATTGCCAATTCCGGAACGAGCGGNNCCCCTTCTCGATCCCAAGTTTCTTCAAGACGTTGGCAAACTTGCACACCTCGGTGAAGAGCTGTTGGTACGTCAGCGTCCTGCTCTCCCCGGATTCACCCTCCCAGATAATCGCGGCCTTGTTCTTCCGCCACGTAGTGAGATGGCGATCAAGACAATTGTAAGAGACGTTGATCTTTCCTCCAACGAACCATTTAGCGAACGGCTGCTTCCACTCGAGCACTTTGTTCCATTTCTTGAACCAGAAGAGCTCATTCGCAACCTTCGCCCAGAATTTTTCCGGNNCGTGAAAAGCCGCTCCTCGCTCAGAACGGACGTTATGTCGGCGGAACTGCTCGCATGCGTGGTTGAAGCCATTCGACTCCTCATTTGTCAAGTGAACTCGGTTGGATGTGGTGCTGAGAAGTGCGCAACTCGGGAGAAGGGAGAGTCACGACGTGGAGAAAGTATAGCTAAAAGGTGAAATAAAGGCAAGATGCGATCCTACAGAGCAGAACGAGATTGCGGATTCTTGACGAACGTACGGCAAGGTGAGCGTTATTGGTACACGAAGGACGAATCGGAGAATTCCCCATTCGCTCCGACAATTCGGAAGTAATGCATTTTGGTCCGAGGGGGAGACAACGAAAGTACCAGCGTTGTATCGAACCGAATGTCCCGCACCTCGTAGCTTTTTCCATCTTCCTCGACGTAGCGGCCATAGACCGCGAATTCGAAGAGCGTATCTTTGCGCTGGGAAACGATTTCACTGAAGCTGTAGGCGGTGGTTCTGCCGAGCAGGCCGGCCATCGTAACACGGATGTTTCCTGCCGCGGAAGAATCCGGAACGGAAAACTTCTCCACGATGGCGAGTACCCGATACTCGATCCGGTTCTCAAGAGATCCTAATCCACATCCGAAATCGGAGAAAGCCATCACGAGGCTGATTGCGAGCCCTCTGAATGTCATAGATAGAAACCTCAGATGTGCGGGAGAGGTAGCGTTAGAAGAAGGCTCTAGCTTCCGCTCGGGCGGTATGCACGGGAGCGCGCCCACCTTCAGAACGTCCTCCATAGCTTGTCGTCACTTGCACAAATTGATTAATTCTGTAGTCAAACGCAACCTGCCACAGAAAGGTCTTGCCGACGACTCTGCCGTTTGTAAACTCGAACGGCAACGCGCGCGGCGAGTTGCGCGGGTGATTCGACACGACAACTTCCTCACGTTGCAGCTCGCTTCGCAGTTGCCCGGCTCCGCGAAGCACATACGCCAAGCGGATCGACTCCACATTGATATCCGCCACCGTATTGCCACCGCCGAAGCGATCCGATACTTGTGCGACATTTACACCTAGACCTACTTCCCACTCCGGATCGGGCCGGTAGGAAAACTCCGAGCTGATCGCGTTCGACAAAAGATCGCGTTCGCGCGACGATTGCGATGTTGCAGTGACCCGATCAATCCGGTTCACGAACTCCGTTTGATTTCCGATCTCCTTCACCAACTGCGAGCGAAGACGAAGGGATCGCTCGCGAGCGTAGCTTTGTTCCCGAGCCGAGACCAAGCGTAACAACCCGCGCCGCTCGCTAAACCGGAGCCGCAACGAGAGGTCCGGAGAGTTCTCAAAAATGTAGAGATCCTGCGCAAACTGTCGGGCCCCGGTGATTGTCGTCTGGTCGCTCAAGAACCGGGAAAGATCCAACATGTAAATCCGTTTTGAGTCGACCTCCGTGCTTTTTTCTTCAATCCGGAAGACCGTTTCCGTCGAAACGGCCCGTGCCACATGCTCAAGCAGTGATGAGGCTTGAGTGATTATTCGAGAAGGCTGAAATCGAGCTCGGAAGCCTGTTTTGAGATCAACCACTGGAACCAGCTTGTCGCCTGGAAGAAAAAGAACGATGAAATCGCCGTCGAACCGAGTGAGCTCGAACTCGGACTCATCCGTGATGCCGTTCCCGTCAACGTCACCCCGATAGCGATAATTCCCGATTCCCCGAGCAACGCGTACGAAGACGCGCTCGAGCTGCGCCGACCGTTGGCTCGCGAACTCATAGAACAAATCGAGATCGACTCCCCGCTGCAGGGGAGCGTAGCGTGTATGGGAGCGAACAAGCATCACGTTCGAGTTGAGATTCCCCCTCGACTGGAATTCCCCGGTGAAATCCACGTGGCGGATGTTGAGAGCGAGGTGGCTCGTTAGTGAATTCCATTCTCGTAGCTGCAAGGAGTAGATTTGATTCAGCGACTGTGACGCACGCTGGAGTGCTCCCGTCGCAGAGCTATCCTCCAATCGAAACTGAACCTCGGCCATCGCGCTGACCTTGCCGATCTCCTGAAGGGCGAGACGCGGAGCGAATTCCAGAAATCGAAAGCTCCCCTCATGAAGCGAATCGTTTCTTTCGCTGCTCTGTGACCGTTCCTCGGCTTCTATCCGAATTCCGGGATGAAACTCCTGAAGCGAGGAGTGAATATCTGCTCGCTGACGAATCCACAAGGATCGAGCATCAAGCTGCGAGTTTCTGCTTGAGATGTTCTCCAGCTCATAGCTCGCGCGAGGCAACGAACTATCGGAGACGGTAAACGAAGCCGTCGCTCGTTCCGAACGGAAGAACTCGCCTCTCTCCATCCGTCCGTAGCCGGCTTCGATGCGCAGAGATTCCCTCGGTCGATAACTCATCGAGGCCTCTCGAATCTCCTCATCGGCTTGGTCCCCGGCCGCAAGATCCCATTTGCGATCGAACTCAATCTCGTTGGCCCTGTCCAGCGGTGCGAATCGTCTTCCCACGAATCGATTAGAAAATCTCAAGTCGAGCTCGCCCAGACTACTTCCCCCGATGCTCAGGTCCTTCGGATTGTATCTTGCAGACAACTTGAAGGCATTCCCCTGCTTCTCCGCGTCGTCGAGGGAGGAGAGCCTGTTCCGGTCATAACTGCTGCCTGCAAACTCGCCGGTGATGCTAAGATCACGTGCAGCTTCGGCGGTAATGCTCGTGTTCAGTTGTCTGTGCAGTTGGGGAACGGGGAGGAATTGGATTGGCAAGTAGCTACCTTTTCCCAGGCCGGTAGCCTGATAATGCCCGATTCTCACACGATGATATCCGATGGAATCGGGTGGGACGCGTTCAACGAAGGCAAAGCTGGCGGCGTACAACGCACCATCATCACCGGGTGCGTAAGAGAGAATTTGATACCTCTTGCCGCTGATCAACGAATCCTTCAGGACGTACTGGCCACGAGGTGCGTTGCTCACCGTATCCCGCCCGACGTAGCGTACTCCGGAGATCGCCGCCTTAAATCTGTCCGCCCCGCTCTGCCGCAATTGCTCCCTTGTCGCCTCATCCAGGCTGATATCGATTGGAGAATCGGGATCGTCCCCCTCTTGGAAGAATGAGGCATTGATCTTCACCCTGTTGCCGAGACCGGATGTCGCAAGGGTCGCACCGACAAGATTCCGATTGAATTGACGGTCAGTGTACTCAAAATCTACCGTGATGCGCGAGGCGCTGGTGATGAGCCTCTGAGGAGTGAATGTGATTTCCCCACTCGCATAGTCGATAGTGTAGTCTTTGGTCTAGCCTCGCGTCATCGCCTGACCGTTGACGTAGACTCGCTCCGTACCAGCGACCACCACGAGTCTTCGATCCCCTTGTTTCGTCGTGAGCGTGTATGGGCCCTGATTCCCTTCCGTCGCCCGGATCTGATTTGTGGCGAACTTCCCTCGCGCAGTTGCTGCAACGAGCGCTGCATCCCCGGAAACTCCAAGCCCAGTCATGTCGGCGAACCTGGCCGTCGCCGACGCTCCCTGGAGCTTTCTGAACAGCCGCCCGAATTCCCCTCCTTGTTTCGGATCGACTGTGAGATTGAAATCTCCGAGAGTGGCCCCGAATGATCGGCCGTTGAGCTCGATGAAAACCCTATCGACCTCGCGCAGGGTTTGGGTTGTTCCTTCAGGTTGGATTGGCGAGTTCTCGTCGGTCAGAGCCGCAACAATATCCAGATCGGCTGAAAGGCTTCCCGAGAACTGCATCCTAAATCCGGAATTAAGTGTGAGGTCGCGATTCGAGCCCACAGTGAATCCTCTCGAAATCGAACCGCTCTTCCGCAGGCTTGACCCGAAAAGATCGTCAAACGAAAATCTCGTCGGTGGCGAGACTACGGTTTTTTCGGTTCTCCCGGAGGTGTCAGCTCCCCAAATGATTCTGTGGTGGAAGTACTCTTTCCGAAAAGAGAAAGGAAGATATCGGTACGAGACGAAGAGACGGTGCGGCAGAGAATCTGACATCACCTGTCCAAGGATGCCGGGCGGGAACGAGAGGAGGCCTGAGCGGTTATTCAGAACATAATCCACACCGGTGCGAAGTGCGAGTGATGAGTCGAGTAGTACCCGCTCGCTTCCCCGAGCAATGAACTCGTGGGGAAGCTTGTAGACCGAATCAGAAAGCGATGCAAGCTTGAAAGAGAGATGGTGAGCCAAGAACGGCGACGATCGTTCCTGGTTCTGTGCAAGAACAAATGCAGGCAAGAAACAGAAGAGGAGGAGAAAAAAGTATTTCCTCGAGCAGGATGTCATGAAGGATACGGACCAGTCAAAGATACGAACTTTGTATCCTTAGTTCATGAACATGCTCCAGAGGATGTTGTGGTCCCCAAGGGGGGATTCGAACCCCCACCTGGGATAGGCCAGACGCCGTAAACGGGGGACGACCCGTACTCCAATAAGTCACCTGAACGGGGCAAGCCCCGTATCCCTACAGGTCACGTGAACGGGGCAAGCCCCGTGAACGGGGCAAGCTGGATTTTGAGTCCAGTTCATCCCGAAACNNCCAGTTCCGCCACTTCGGCGTTGAGAATGCCTAGGGTATGGGTGTTGACTCCAGTCAATGCCGAGACTCATCTCAGTTCATACTGCGAGAGTTTCGGGACACGTCTACAGTTGCGCTTTCTCGGCAAGTATTGCCTTGAGAAACTTCACGCCTGGCCCGCTCTTGAAGAACTTTTCCCGGTTCCGAGCTTGGTCGCGAGTGGCGTAGGTTTCAAAATACGCCAGTTCAAATGGTCGGCGATGTCGTGTCGATGGAACCCTCCCAGCGTTATGATCCTTCAATCGTTCATCCAAGTTCTGGGTCATGCCTTTGTAGAACTTCTTGTCTCGAAGGGATCTAAGCACATATACTCTGAAAGGCATCTCCAACTCCGACGTCTAGAAAGATGAACTCGAATCAAGACAGCACAAAAGCTTTGAGTCCAGTTTATCCCGACG
>DMMN01000249.1 GCA_003453835.1 Bacteroidota bacterium
TCGGCGCCGCACAATTCAGACGTTCGGCAGAAGAAGGATAGCGATGTCAGATCCCGAAAAGACCTTCGTTCCAAACAGACTCTCTGACTACTCCGAGCAAAGCATTCTTGCAGAAATCCGCCGAGTGGTTCTTGATGAATGCGGGGGCATTGTTCCAGATCGAGATCGCTTTGAGAAACTCGCCCGGGTCTCTCATTGGACTGTTGCGAAGCGCTTCGGATCCTACAGAAATGGGATTCAGCGGGCTGGGTTCAGCCTGCATCGGCAGAGACCTCGTCCCATAATCACCAAGGAACAAATCGATGCCAATCTCCTCGAAGTCCTGGAAAGAGCAAACGGCCATTGGTTCTCTCAGAGCTTCTATCGCCACAACGGCGGAGCTTACTGTGAAGAGACGGTCAAGGCGCGCATCGGGGTCACGTCTTGGTCGGACGTCATGATAGCGATTGGCGCAAGGATCAAGCCTCGCGTTAAGCACACGGTCATCAGCATGAGAGCGCAACGCCGCCGATTGCTTGGTGATCTCTCTGACACGGACCTTCTTAACGAGATAGGCCGTGTATGGCGGGAAAACGGAAGACGACCAAGATACGCCGAATTCCAGCAGGCATCCCGTTTCGGCATCCGCGTCTACGAGACACGCTACGGCTCATGGACAAAAGCCGTAGGAGCCTTCTGCGACGCCAATCAGATCGAAGTCCAGGGACTAGNNCTGAGGCCATTCTGACATACAGCTCCTACGAGGCCCAAGGCGGAACTTACAGTAGAGGTGTCTTCACTGCACGGTTAGGCGGTTGGACGGCCGCTGTCAATGCTGTGGGAGGTATTTCGGGTGAACAGGCCAGGCACTCGAAAGCCGAACTCTTCGACGAGATTCAACGGCTGTGGGAGCTTCTCGGCCGACAGCCCAAACAGGTTGAGATGTCGAGACAAGGGAGCATTTCCCCAAAGTGCTATGTCAGAGAGTTCGGAAGCTGGACCAAGGCCATACATGCATTTTGCGACGATCGCAGCACCGTGGAAGAAGTGCAGAGTACGATCACCAATGCAAACGCCCAACTCGACACCGCGGTGAGTTCTGTGCTTGTGCAGAACTCGGGCGAAGCGCGAGTCGCCACATCTCACAGTGTTCACATCACACACAAGACTGGCAGGACCGTGTCCGACAGGCTTCGCTTCAAAGTCTTCAAACGCGATTGCTTCATGTGCGCGCTATGCGGGCGCAGCCCCGCACGGGCAGCCGGCCTGGAACTTGAGGTTGATCATGTTGTTGCCTATTCCAGAGGAGGGGAGACAGAAGTCGATAACCTTCAGACGCTCTGCAAGGAGTGTAATCGCGGCAAGGCCGACTCAACGATAGATCTGCCGAACAACGGCATGCAGGCGGACGCTCGTACCTCGCGCCGCTGATGCCGGACGTTATGTGTCTTGATACATGAACGCGCCCGAGGACAAGCCCCAATGGTTCACTATTGGCGATGGGTTACTTTGGCCGCTCATTGGTATGGGTGTTGCAACGGCACGGTCTCATCGTCTATCAACGCCTGACTTGCAGTCGTTGGCAGAACTCGCGCTTTGCCATCATGCCGGATGCATCGAGGCCGGTGGTCACGCGAATCAACGCGGAAAGCACTCAGCCGCAATCTGCCTCGTTCGGCAGTCTGTTGAGGCATTGACCATTGCAGAAATCGGACTTCAATCACCGGAGTTCGCTGAGCCGCTACTGGTGGCGTGGAAAGAAGGAAAGAAATCACACGGTGAACTGCGAAAGGCACTTGAGCAGAGTGTTTGGCCAAGGTATGGCACCGGGCTATGGGGCGAGACGTGGGCCGAGTTCTACGGAAACCTTGCGCGAGCCGTTCAACCGTACGCTCACTACACGTCCGAGCTTCAGGGGTGGCAGTTCGCTACTGTGGACTATAACGGCGGCAAGGATTTCGTCGCGAAGTTCGGCCTCGAAACGTACGATCCGCTTCAGGCCACTCGAATCACTCTCTTTCACATGTTGCTCACCTATATGCTGGGCCGCATACTTCTCGTTCATGGAAAGAACCCGGACGTAATGGCGAGGCAAGGCGACATCCTCAAGCTCGGACACGCTCTCGGGTCGTCCAAGCTCCTCTTCAAACGCGGAGAGTGGTGGTCGCAGTTGGCTCCGCATATGCTCTTCAAACNNGACGTTATAGGGCATCACCATGACCATTGACCCAGATCTGATAGCCAAGGTTTGCGGTCCGTTGCTGTCGCTCATCGTCAGCGCCACGATCAAGCATTACGCCGAAGCGCGGTCCAAAGTCGTGTCCTTCATAGGGCACGTTTCCGCATTCACCTTGCAGGACGAGCAACACACCGTTGTTCATACGCATAGCGTCGTAGTGCGGAACGCTGGCCGGAAGGCCGCAAGTAACGTTCGTCTCACGCATGGCGTCTTACCAATCAACGTAACCCTCTACCCGCCAGTTCAGCATTCTATAGCGCGAAATGCTGATGGCTCAGGGGAAATAGTTCTTCCAGTTCTTGTCCCAAAGGAACAAGTCACAGTTTCCTATCTGTACTTTCCACCACTTCTCTGGAATCAGATCAATCTGGCCACAAAGTCTGACGAGGGTTTCGCCAAAATCATCAACGTTATGCCAATGCCACAACCCAGCAAGGGCGTCATAGCGGGCGTTTGGGCACTAATGTTCATTGGTGCATCGTTCCTGTTCTACTGGGTTGTTCGACTCGTCATCTATGCCCTATAACTATTCATTGGTGCGGACGCCTGTCGGCGCCGCACAATTCAGACGTTGGGCGGCAAACATCAGCTGGGACGTCGGCGAAATGTCGAGGGCCTATGGGTGACATCAGTCAGTGGATTCTCGTCGGCACAGTCTGGTTGGCAATCTATCTAGGCGCGAAGTGGATAGATACCGCACACAAAAAACACGAGTCGGATCTGAATCGTGTCAGAGAGGAGATCAACGACCTTCGAGAGATACTCACCGCGGTCGCTTCCGATGTTGAACGCTTCGCATGTACACCAGAGGAACAAGGCCGAAGGCGGTTTGATAGATTGCCAGCACTGTTGCCAGAATCTTTGGCATCGTGCAACTCAGGCCAGGAACTATCGCTCCTACTACGTACTGTCATACCGGAACGCATCATCCCAGTAAGGTACAGGCATCGAGAATTGACATACAGGTCGCCAGATCAGAAAGATGCTGTGGCATACGGAGAAGCTAAGCTTGCTGAAGCTGCGGAATTTAGCGAAGTGCGAATTCTTTTCTCTCGGCCAAATAGGACCGCAACTCTCAGAGGGCTCGCAGAGGAAGGCAATGTCAAGGAAGGCAGGTAGCTCAACTTCAACTATTAGTAGCGAGCGCATCTCGCGTGCCGCCCAACCCCGTGTTCCAGCGGACCGCCTTCGGCAGCCGCTGAACACGAACGTTAGGCGTCACAAGCTGCCGTACAGCGAATTTGGAGGATCGAATGCAACCGTCTCTTGTTTACCCGGACTTCCCAGTGCCAACGGTTGAAGTCGATACCGGAGGACGCATTGATCCGCTGCCACTTATTGCCGCATCTCTTCGGCGGCCAATTGCGATCTTCTCCCGGTCTAAGCCGAAGGTCGTGGCGACGGTCTTCGCGTACCTCACTCCGAGCATCAACTTCGGGCAACCCACCGTTTCCGCATTCCTTGCAGTTGCCGGCCCTCTGCCGCTACTTCATCGAATTCATTTAGTACTCGCCGGCGAATTTCAGGTGCGGTACGGCGACTACCTTTCTTGTCGAGAGGGGACACCACTCTTTCATCTAGAGGCAGGAACCGCTTGCGAGTCAGACCAGTCGGGGCAGTGGACCACCTTAGGGGAGGTACCGCAATGAACAAGTTCCTCACATGGTCAGCCCATACCGACTCCGAAGAGAGGTTCGGTACATTCATGATGACAAACGCGATATTCGCCTGCATTGGATTTTTCATTGCGTCAGTCATTCTCACGGTCGCGATGTTCCTCTTGCCATCCAACGACATCTTAATGTTGTTCTGGATTTGGTGGTCATTCGGCGTCGTTGGCGTTAGCGCTTGGGTATGCAGTCGCGTCGCGTTTCGAAAGCCGGTATCAAGATGGTTCGAAATCCTGACAAATTTATTCATGTGTGGTTCGTGGTGTTTTGTTGTGTATGCTGCTTTCTACTGCGGCGTCTGGTCCATCATTCATCCGTTTGGGGAATTTTCATTTGATTTACGGTGGAAGAGCGTCCTTTTTACGGTGGGTGGCTTTCTGGCTTTACTGGTGTTTCGTCAGATGTCGAGTATCAGTCGAGCAATTGAGGAGCGCATACGTCTCTTCGAGGCAGGGCTCGTACCACAGACGAAGTCATGACCATGCCGCCTAACTTTGCGTCGCAACGGACGCGCATAAAGCCGCGCGCCGTTGAACGCAGACGTTAGACAGCATGGAGGCTCCATGACGACAACTCGACCAAGCTCCAACAACTCGCACCTTGCTGGTGAGTACTTCGTGGCGGCCGAGCTCTACAAGCGCGGATTCTCCGTGGCGATGACCCTAGGGAACGCAAAGGCGATCGACCTCTTTGCCGAGAAGGATCTGCGCACAGTCAACGTTCAGGTGAAGGCGATCAGCTTACGCAAGAACGTGGGTTGGCCAATCTTGAAGAAGAAGGTGTTTCGAAAAGTGCTGTACGTCTTTGTATGCCTGAACGCCGACGACCATCCACCTACGTTTTTCATCGCGACAGGCCAAGAGGTGCGGCCTCGCGTTCGGGAATACGCGACGCGCGGCATCATCAATTACGGCTCCCTAAACTCAGGTCAATTTCAGGACCGCTGGGACAAGATCGAGGCAGCATTGCGGGCGCCCGGGGCGCGTGCTGTCTAACTATTCATTGGTGCGGACGCCTNNAGTGGAGGTGAATGTGAACGAGAACTTGCTATCGATTGGCGATCTATTAAATGGGAGGTTATTGAGAGCCCGCGCTATTGAAAAGAACATGTGCACCTTCCTGCTCGATTGCATCCTGATAGGTCTAGCTGTCTTCGCCTTGTCTGCGCCCGCTGTCGCAGGCACAGTGGAAAATGATGTACCCGATGCGATTGATTCAAACGCCAAGTATTTGTTCTATATGCACGGATTGGCCATTGAGCGAGGGGGGCCGCGGGCAAGATCCTATGACTATGCCGGGATCCTGAAGGAGCTTGCGATGCGAGGTTTTGTCGTCATCGGTGAAGAGCGTAGCCGNNGTGATGTCCTTGGTCGCCAATCCTGAAATTGCTTATGTCAATTTTGCTGGTTGCGGCAGGGAAGGCAGCGGCTTCAAAGGCCACCTCCAGTTCGCTCAAGATCTGGCGTCAATGGCCCACGGGAAGTTGTTATCGGCGTATGACCGGCGCGACCAGATTGCTGGCTCTTGTAAGCCAGCATTGGATAAGATGTCCCAGGCGGTTGTTACAGAGCGTGTGCTGAATATAGGCGGCGGCCAC
>DMMN01000010.1 GCA_003453835.1 Bacteroidota bacterium
TGGTACGAAACATCGTCAAAGGACTATGGCAGCGGATCATCGCGACGAACTTTTCCGCCACATCACCGGGATCCTCCAAAAACAGAAATGCCATGTGTACAGAATCAATGGGGTTGAAGATCACATCCACATCGTCACTCATCTTCACCCGACGGTAGCACTTTCCAATCTCGTCAAAGACATCAAACTCGCCACGACCGAACTCATTAACTAATGTTACGCAAATGCNNGTAAACGCGCGGTTTTTTGCGGCCAGCGTGATCATGGCTCTAAACGTCCCCTCTCGTGTGCCGGAAAGCGGGGTGAGAGAGGGTCGACAGACTCCGATAGCCGTCTGTTCGACCGAGTCGAACAGACGGCTATCGAGGAGCAGAGGGGTGTGTCCTTTACTCGGCGGCACCACGATCCTTGTTTTGCGTAACATCAGTCATTAAGAGGGAAAAGCTCTTCAGGCAGTTAAACGGCTGGCAGGATGGTTATGGCGCGTTCACCTATTCCATCAAGGAGAAAAACAGGTTGATCGAATACGTCAAGAACCAGCAGGAACATCATAGAATCAAAACCTTCAGGGCGGAACTGACGGAGTTGCTCGTAGAACACGGAGTCGAATTTGATGAACAATACTTGCCGTGAAACTTATCCAAAGCTTTGATGCAACCCCCATGGGTTTGGATCGAGTGATGTTGTTCCCAAGTTATTCATCTTCGACCTTTCGAGTTGGGATCGCACGCAAGACCTGCCCCCGCACACGGAGTGCGTGGGAATGTCCTTTACCACGAACGCCCCGATGTTTCGCTGCCCCCCTCACACGGATTGCGTGGAGGAGGAGGAAAGACTCAACACCCCAACTGTCTCATCTTACAGGGGAGCAATATGGGAGACTTCTCACTGCAGCACCATCTTAGGCGAAGAGCCTACTCCAGACAAAAGTGAAGGGTTGTTTTTCACTCCTGATTTCGCTAAGTTTCGCCTCGGATGCCGCCAAAAGAATATCGCTTCCGGCTTTCAGACTCTGCGTATGTCACGGGTTACCTTCTTTCCGAACGCGGGGCTGTGATCGATTTCGTTGTCAAGCTGCATTTGCTCTTCGAGGGGAGATCCCTTGAAGTCATTCGTTTCGATTGTGCTCACGGAGGCCCACACAAGGACATACTGCGACCTGACGGCTCTAAGCACGATGTAAAGAAGTACAATTACCTCGATAATAGGCAAGGTTTAAAGCTCGCGATCCAGGACCTGAAAGAACATTGGATCGTAACTACTCAGCTATTTGACCACGGATGGTACACTGATTGACACGGAAAAAGAACAGAGGTCAGAGTTCGGAAATCAGAAATCAGNNGTTAGAAATCCTTTGATTCTTTCTTTCGCTGAGCACTTACATTGGATCTTCTATTATTTGGAGACGTTTAAGACATGGTTGCGAGAAGAAGGAAAAGACACCTGACAGAGGAAGAGGAGGTCATTCAGTTCCTGAGGAAAGAAGGATTCAAAGAGATCACCAAAAAGGACAAGAAAGAGCTCTGGTATCAGGAGCACCTCAGGCAGCTTGAGCGATGGCGAAAAGAGGAAGTTGGGAAACCGTTCTCCGTTCGCGAACGCAAGGCCCTTTACGGAAGCAAGCCTCCCGCCACATCCAAAGCCAAGGCAAAGCACCACGCATGATTAAGCACCTCGGCATCATCGGCGCGGGAACAATGGGCGCGGGAATCGCCCAAGCCGCCGCCCTCTCGAAGGTTGAAGTCGTGCTGTACGATATCAACGACACGATTCTCCGGCAGGCATTGGAGCGCGTGAAAACCGATTTCAAGAAGGGGGTCGAAAAAGGAAAGCTCACATCGGAGCAAACGACGGAAGCGTTCGGACGCATCCACCCCCGGACACGCTTGGCCGATCTCAGCCATTCGGACATCGTCATCGAAGCCGTCATCGAAGATCTTCGAATCAAGAAAGACCTCTTCAAACATCTCGAAGCCGACACGCGACCGACCACGATCCTTGCTTCGAATACGTCTTCCCTCTCGATTACGGCAATTGCATCCGCGGCGCGGTACCCTGAACGATTCGTCGGCATGCATTTCTTCAATCCCGTTCAGAGGATGAAGCTTGTCGAGATTGTGCTTGGCCAACGGACATCGCCGGAGACGGCCCAGCGTGCGATCGATTGCGCGAGACAACTCGGTAAGACAACCGTTGTCGCGAAAGACACGCCGGGATTTATCGTCAATCGCGTGGCCCGGCCATTCTACGGAGAGGCACTTCGATTGCTTGACGAGAATGTCGCATCCGTCGAAGAGATCGACCGGATTGTACGAATCGAAGGAGGATTTGCGATGGGCCCGTTCGAGTTGATGGACCTGATCGGACTGGATGTCAACCTCGCCGTCACACAATCCATCCACGAGCAGTTCTTCGGAGAGCCGCGTTATCGCCCGCATTCGATCCAGAAAAAGATGGTCGAGTCAGGAATGCTGGGAAGAAAGGCCGGCCAGGGTTTCTACAAGTACGAGAAGAAGGGCTGAGAGATCAGAAGACCCAAGATCAACTTGAGGGGAACCGTGGATGACAATCCTTGTCGTGCACCAATCTGAATAAAGCTGTTTTCCACTATGAAGAAGACCAAGCCGCCCAGACAAAAAAGCAAGCGCACGAAGTCGGAAGGCGGAGCAGGAGCAAAAGTCTACATTGTGGGCGAGTCGCCGATGGTTGAAGAGTATGCTGAACTCTGTGCCACAAAGGGCTACAGCGTGCAGGTTCAGTGGAATCAAGAACCTACACGAAAGCCGGTCTTTCAGTCAAGTCATATCACTTGTTCGAGCGCCATCCCAACGACATCGGCGCTGGCGCTTGAGCTGACGAACACCGATCTGGTGCGAAAGCGGCAGAACCTGGATAGGCTGGACCGGGCTCTCCCGTCGACCGCCGCCATCTTGAGCTCCTCCGTCACTGTCACGGCAACGGAACAGTCGGGCTGGATCAAACAGAAGCATCGACTGGTCGGATTTGGAGTTCTGCCTACTCTGGTGTTGAAACCACTCGTCGAAGTCGCACCAACGGTCTTTTCGCCGGCGGAGACTCTCAACGTCGTCCAACGTTTCTTTCATTCGGTGGGAAAAGAAATGGCCCTTGTGCAGGATCGTGTCGGGATGGTCTTGCCGCGCATTCTCTGTCAGATCATCAACGAGGCAGCATTCGCCTTGCAGGAGGAGGTCGCTTCCCCGCAGGACATTGACACGGCAATGAAACTCGGTACGAACCATCCCTTCGGGCCGATCGAGTGGGCAGATAGAATCGGCGTGGGCCAGGTGAATGCCGTTCTCACCGCCCTTCAAAACGACTTGCAGGAAGATCGTTATCGCATCTCTCCTCTCCTGAGACACATGGCGCAGACCGGTGAGTGGTGGAAACGAACAACGTATTTCATTCGAAAGGACTGACCATGAATCTTCCCTCGCAACGCGCCGGCACAGGCGTTCTTGCAGCATTGCTGATCCTGGCGCAATCGACCGAAGCTCAATCACCGGCCGAAGGTCGACGGTTCGAAGGCATCCTCGAATTCAAAGCGCAGAACCTGGAACGCTTGCAGTTCTACAATTGCTTTGTCAAGGGCTCGCGCATTCGTGTCCAACAAGCCGAGCAAGGCGAGACGACTCTCTACGAGATCCTTGATCTCGCCGACGGCAAGATCTATTCTGTTCTCGCCGGAAGAGAGCAGTACGTGGAGGCCCCGCTCGAAGTCAGTAAGCGCTCGGTTGAGGTACAACTGGACGACGAGATGGAGACGATTGCAGATTACCCATGTGACCATCTCCTCCTGAAGACTGAAAGCGAAGAAGTTGAAGTGTGGGCGAGCAAGGCCTTCGGCGGGATCGGCGGATTCCGAAGGGCGATAATCGAAGAACCGATGACGTGGGAACGCCAGCTCATGGCGCTTGGCTTCACACCACTGCGCTCAATTGTGAGAGACCTCGACGGTAACGAGAAGGCAAGGATCGAAGTCACCAAGGTTGTCCGGAAGTCGGTGAGCAATACCATCTTCCACGTCCCGCGTGACTACGTCAAGGTCGCGGAACTTGATCTGTCCACACCGAAAGCAATTATCCGAAAGAAGAGATAGCCGGGGGAGTCGGCGGGTCCAAATATTCATTCACATCACACTGAGAAGGAGCTATGATAAGAGTCTCATTCATATTTGCCCGAAATCTAGTGACCCTCTGTTTGGTTGCCGCAACTCTCGCACCTGCGCAACCGAAGCTGGCCGTCGACAAGATGAACATCGACCTCGGCGTAATCTACAATGGAGCGGTCAAGAAGGCACGCATTAGCGTACGCAACGCGGGAACAGATACCCTGAGAATCCTCGGCGTTCAAACGTCGTGCGGATGCACCGCCGCCAAACAGCCGAAATCGGCGCTGAGGCCGGGCGAATCGGATGTGGTGGAGGTGGAGTTCAACTCGACGGGTTTCCGCGGGAAGATCCACAAGACTGTCACCATCCAAACGAATGATCCGAAAAGCCCTGCGGTAAACGTGGCAATCATTGGGGATGTTGTGGATGAGCTCGTTCCGCTCCAGGGGGCTTCCGCCGTTTGGCTGGGGAGTCTTCAAACCGGCAAAGAAGTGGAGCATCGAGTCGGCTTCAAAAACGTCTCCGGCAAAACGATCACGCTGAGAGGATTCAAGAGCACTTCTCCGACCATCACCGTGCAGATGGATCAGAAGACCGTCCAGCCCGCGGACTCGATCTTCGTTATCATCAAAATCACACCGCTGAAAACCGACTACACCAGCGAGCAGATTACGCTGGAGACGGACAGCAACAAGCAAACGCATGTGCCCATGCGGGTGACATTTACCGGGATCAAACCAAGTTGATGAGATTTCAGCAAGCGCTGCGTGAGGCATTCTGGCTTGGGATTGCTGCGGTGTTCCTGGGCTTCGTGTACACGGCATCGACCGAAAAGGGGGTCTTCTCACGCTCTTTCACAGAACGGAAAAACGATGCTCCGGGTACGGTCAGCTCTCCGGCCATGGTTTCGCTCGACCAGGCAAAAACCCTCTTTGATGGGGGGGACGCGCTGTTCATCGACGCCCGACATGAGTTCGACTACAAATTGGGGCACATCCGCTCGGCAATCAATATCCCCCTCAACTCGCTGGACACGCGACAGGATGTCCTTTCCACGATTTCAAAAGAAAGGCTCATTATCGTGTATTGCGATGGAGCCGAATGCAACTCGAGCATCGAGCTTTCAGCCAAACTCTCCGCCTTTGGATTCTCCAACGTAAAGATCTTCTTTGGCGGATGGAGGGAGTGGGAAGCCGCGAAATTCCCTTTGGAGCGGCAACCGCAATGAAGCACCTTCTCTCGAATAACTATCTTTCTCTCCTCACACGGCTGTTTCTCGGAACGCTGTTCGTCATCAGCAGTATCGACAAGGTTGCCGACCCGGGCGCATTCGCGGACTCCATCAACAACTACAAGCTCTTCCCCCCCATTCTTACGACATCGCTCGCGACCGTGCTGGGCTGGCTTGAGTTGCTCTGCGGTGTCTCTCTCCTGTTCGGGATTCTGAGTCGAGGCAGTTCGTTCCTCGTCTCCCTGATGCTTGCCGTCTTCACGCTCGCCGTCTTCTCCGCATTGGTTCGTGGTCTGGACATCTCCTGCGGTTGCTTTACCCAGGATCCCGCGGCAGACAAGATCGGTTGGACAAAGATCGTCCAAAACCTCAGCCTGCTTGGCCTGGGCTTGTTTCTTTTCTTCTCTGACACGAACAAGTTCACAGTCGAGGCATACTTTCGGAACAAGCAATTGGATGATGTTCGTTAAATCAGATCGCATCGAAGACACTCTTCCCCTTTCATCGCCAGTGATCATCTCTTCGAGGTTTCTGCATGCCCCCAACCCGACAGAATGAAGCTGTTATCGTTGATGCCGCTCGAACACCTATCGGCAAGTATGGAGGTGTCCTGAAGGATGTTCGCCCGGACGATCTCAGTGCATCGATCCTGAAAGCACTTGTCAACCGTTCGAACCTCGCGCCGGCTTCCATCGAAGACGTGATTTGGGGATGCGCAAATCAGGCGGGAGAAGACAATAGAAACATCGGACGAATGGCCCTCTTGCTGGCGGGCTTTCCATTTAGTGTTCCGGGAACGACGGTGAACCGCCTCTGCGGATCGAGCCTCGAGGCCGTCAACCAGGCCGCACGCGCGATTTGGTCCGGTGAATATGAGGTTGTCGTCGCGGGGGGAGTCGAGAGCATGACGCGCGCACCCTACGCCATTTCAAAAAACGTCTCCGGAGAGGCTCTCTACGGAAACTTGCCGGCCTACGACACCGCGCTTGGGTGGCGCTTCCCTAATCCAAAGATGGAAGAAATTATCCCACTCGAATCGATGGGCGAGACGGCCGAAAACGTCGCATCGATGTTCAACATCAGCCGGCTCGAGCAAGATCTCTTCGCTCTGCGAAGCCATCAACTCGCCGTGCAGGCACAGAATGAGGGACGGTGGAAGGATGAAATCGTACCGGTTTTGATCCCTCGGAAAGCCGGGGACGACATCGTGATCGGCAAGGACGAGGGCCCGCGGACAGATACATCCGTGGNNGCGGCATTTCGCGACGGCGGAAGCGTCACCGCCGGGAATTCATCGTCGTTGAACGACGGGGCCGCTGCCGTCTTGGTGATGAGTGAGAGGAGGGCGCATGACCTGGGCTATGCGGCGATGGCACGGATCGTCTCGACTGGTCTTGCCGGAGTGGATCCACGTTGCATGGGCATAGGCCCTGTCCCGGCGACTGAAATGGCTCTGAGGAAGGCGGGACTTCAGATTGGCGACATCGAACTGATGGAGCTCAACGAGGCTTTTGCGTCTCAATCGCTGGCCGTCATTCGTGAGCTCGGCATCAACCCGGAGATGGTGAACGTGAACGGAGGGGCGATTGCACTGGGGCATCCTCTCGGATGCAGCGGAGCTCGGATTATGACTTCGCTTGTCCACGAGCTGGTTCGCCGCAAAGCTCGCTACGGCATCGCAGCGATGTGTATCGGCGTAGGGCAAGGTATTGCAGCGATTGTCGAGCGACTTTGACCTGATCCGGCGGCGGATGCATCCGGCTACCGAAGTGATCGGGATTCTTCGTTTCCTGCTTTGATGTACACCTTCATCATCTTCTGTACTTCATGCGAGACCCTCAGCTTCACTCATCGCCCACGAGACACGCGAACGTGAGGAACAATCACAGAATCCGTTTACGCTCAACGATATCCTTTCGCGTTCTCCGTGCCTGCCCCGACACTCTTCCAGTCAGAGTGTCTCTTGGGATCAGGAGTTTGCTTTCGTTTGAAGATTTCTCGATGAATGGTTAGTTTCACCCCCTTCATTTGATCAGCAGCATCCTCCTCACCTGCCGAAATCCTTCACCGGCATTTCCTCCTCCAAAGGCGGTGAGCCGGGCAAAGTATACGCCGGCGGGAACGTCTCTTTCCCATCTTCGTTCGTGCGCGCCCGCCTGCTGCTCTCCCTCCACGAGGATATCCAGCTTTCGCCCTAAGATATCGACGATCTCCAGACGAACAGTGCTCTTCCGCGAAATTCTATAACGGATCGTCGTGGACGGATTGAAGGGATTTGGAAAATTCTGTTGAAGCTCATATTCCATCGCACGAGGCTCCGTTGCTTCGGCAGAGGAAAGCGCGAGACTCGACATCCACAAGCCTCCGCCACTTGTGCCCACGAGTATCTGCTCCGGATTGTGCGGATTGAACTTGTGGGTGCGGACATAG
>DMMN01000290.1 GCA_003453835.1 Bacteroidota bacterium
TGGTGGATGCTTTTCTCCGGAGTGCCGTTCCCCTTGGAGGTGCGAATCGGTTTTGATGCAACCGGTTTCTCGAGTTCCTTTGGAGAAGGAGTATCCAATGTCAATTGGAACTGATCGACGAGATTCTGGAGGTGGACGGTAAGTCTGTTGAGATCTTCCGCCGTTCGCGCAATTTGCTGTGTGCCGCCGGCCGTCTCGTGCGTAACCGTCGTGATTGCTTTCACGTTCTTACTGATGAGCTGACTTGATGCTGCTTGTTGGTCGGAGGCAGAGGCGATCTCGTTCACCCGGTCCGTCAGTTGCTGGGAAATCTCGACGATCTGCCGGAGCGATGAACCAGCCCGGTCAGCCAGAAGGATTCCCTCATCAGCCTGCCGTGTCGCCGCGTCCATCGACTCAACTGCTCCACCCGTATCGGCTTGAATCTTCTTGATCATGTCGGAGATTTCTTTTGTGGCCGTTGCGGTCTTCTCCGCCAGTCTTCTCACTTCATCCGCAACAACGGCGAACCCGCGACCTTGTTCACCTGCACGGGCGGCCTCAATTGCAGCGTTTAGTGCGAGGAGGTTCGTTTGGTCCGCGATGTCGTCAATGACCTGGGTGATCTCGCCGATCTGATCGCTCGATCTCCCGAGCTCGCGCACACTTGAAGCCGATCGTTTTNNATCCGCATTCCTTGAACGGCCTCTTCCACCACCCGTCCGCCAATCTCGGCAGCCTCCCTGGCTTTATTGGCAGTTACGGCCGCCGTACTCGCACTCTTGGAATTCCCCAGGATGGTCTTTGTCATTTGGAGAATGGCACCGGCAACTTCCTCCGCCTGGCTTGTTTGCTCGTTTGCTCCCGCAGCCATCTGCTCGGTGCTCGAGCTGATTTCCGCACTCGCCGTCGCTACGGCAGTCGCCGATTCGGAAACCTGCNNTGCAGCTTGCCGACCTCGTCTATTCGACTTGAGTTGAATCTTGTATTCAGATCCGCGTTGTCAATACTTTGTTGAACCGCTTTGATGTCACGTATCAATACTCTCGAGATAAATACCACAAGGTTGAAACCAATGACAAGAAAGAGAAGGCTGACGATGGAGGATACGATGATCTCTGTGTTGATTCTTGATTTGACGGGATCAAGGGAGACGCTCAGCATCGTTGTACCGAACCATTTGCCTTTGTAGATGATCGGAGAGTTAGCCAAAATCATTCCGGCGATCTGTTTGATTTCCGATCTCTTCGAGATGTGCGTCGTGTCCAGGGAGATCTTGTTGGGGTTGTGCTCGATGATGACGTTATTGGACTCATCCAGGACAAGAATACATGCAATTGAGCTATCGTTGCGCACCCAACTGAAGGCGGTCTTCACGAGATCGAAATTATTGTCGCTGAGTCCGGCCCCAACCGAAAAGGAGAGCATTTCGGAGAGGAGTTGTGCGTTTCGCTGCGCAGTTTCAAAGCCGGCTGCTCGTTGGTTCAAGGGATAATAGATCGCACCAAAGAGCACCGCCAGGATGGGAACTGCGAACGATGCGATCAGGCGAGCTTTCAACGACCGTTGGAACAGGTTTCTCATGATTCAATCCTCCTGGGATTTCTCTCCAACTGTATGTCGTCGTGTTGCATAGGCGGACTTCGGACGAGAGTGAATGCAGAGGGCGGCCGAGACTTTGTCGCTACGCTCAAGGTAGCCTAACCGGAGTGATTTGAGTATAGGTACTCTTCGCAATTCTTGTAGGAAATTTCCTATGGTGCCGGAGATTCAGCTCCCCCGGCGCACCGGTCCGGCGGAGCCGGAATCTTCCGGGTCCAGGTGGCATCTCTGATATGCGATAACTATCTTTGGCTAGCGATCACACACTGAAAGGCTACTTGCATGAAGATCTGGCGGCTTATCGGAACGGCACTCGTCATCCTGGGCATCTGTTCTCCTTCCGCAACGACAGGAATGCTCCAACAAGGAGGGTCCAAGAAGATTATCATTGGGATGATCGGGAAGATTGAAGCGAATCCTGTCTTTCAGGCGGCCTACGCGGGGGCAAGAGTGGCAGCGAGAGAGCTGGGCCCGAAGTACAATGTTGAAGTCGAGATCGAATATCAGAGCCCTCGCGTTCAGAGTGCACGAGAGCAAGCTGAGACGATCGATCGACTCTCACGATCCGGAGTGGCAGGCATTGCCATTTCCGTCAGCGATGCATCTGTATTGGCCCCGGCTATAGACCGGGCGATCGGCCTCGGCACCGAGGTTCTCTGTTTCGATTCGGACGCGCCTTTGAGCAAACGGTTTGCGTACTACGGTCCCAACGACCTCGATTTCGGCCGTCAACTCGCAAAGGAGTTGGCTGAGGAATTGAAAGGGAAAGGGACAATTGCAGTCCTGGCTGGAACGCGGACCGCTCTGAATCTCCAGCGCCGGCTCCAGGGAATGAGAGAGGAGCTGAAACAATATCCCGGCATCACGATAATGCCGAATGGGATCTTCAATCACCTGGAAGAAGCGCAATCGGCCGTTGATATCGTCAAGCGAGTGCAGAAGGAGAATCCTGGAATCAACGGCTGGGCATTCATCGGTTCCTGGCCTCTTCAGATGAAGAACAGTCTACCGTGGGAGCCGGGAACGGTGAAGGCCGTTGCCGGAAACGCCGTGCCTGTCGAGCTGGCTTTCGTTGAGAGCGGACATGTGCAGGCGCTTGTTGGTGTGAACTGTTTCCAAATGGGTTACAGGTCCGTCGAATTGCTCCTCGACAAAATCGTCAAGCATCAGAAACCGGTTGATCCGCTTCTCTATACTCCCCTGACCCCCGTCGATCAAAGCAACGTGAAAGAGTGGACGTTGAACTGGAGGAAGTGGCTGCTGAAAGAGGCTCTGAGCAAGTAGCTGACGCAAGGAGCATTCCCGCGTGGCCACTCTGGTACGCTGACGAGAAATCTGGAATTACGCTCGCCCGGATTCCGCCGATTTCACTTCTTATCGGTCGGAAGGAAGTTCTCCACCAGCCAGAATTCATACCCTTGTCCTATCCGCCTTGAATAAGCAATCTTCTTTCCGTCAGGGGAGAACACAGGACTTCTCCCTTTGATGTTCAGTTTCTCAGGCGTTCCCCCTTCCGCCGAAATCCTGTACAGGTCAAAATCCATCCCCCTGAGTCTTCTCTCGAAAATGATGCTCTTGCCATCGGGAGACCAGCAGCCCTTATATCCGTCAACACCTTTCACGATCAGTTTGGAGTCTCCCGTTTTCAAGTCTCTCACCCAAATGCCGGTACCCTCTTCTTTTCGTCCTCCCTTCACCCACTCCTCGTAATGAAAACTCCCATAGGCAATCCGTTTTCCATCAGGAGACCAGACGCAAGAAGCGTACGTAAGCCCTTTTCTTTCAGCTGGAATGATCGTCTTCACGTCTCCGCCACCGGCCGAGATCAGAGAAATTCCACCGATGCGTCCTTTCATATATTCATCAGCATCTGCGTAGGCGGACGGACTCAGACTATGAGAAAGAATGATCTCTTTACCATCGGGAGACCAGTCAAGATTCCCTATCTCTTTGTCGAATGACAGAAGCTCTTTTGGCTCTCCCCCTTCTGCCGGCAACAATCTGACCAGCGATCTATTGGACTGAGATTCGTAGTCAACAAAAGCTATCATCTTCCCATCTGGGGACCAGCAGTATGCACCCCCAAATTCTCTCTTTTCTCCAAGATTAAGAAGTTTTGCTTCTCCGCCTGTTGATGGGGCTATCCACATTCTGAACTTGTTCAATTGTTGACCATAGTCAGATTTGAAAGCAATCTTCTTCCCGTCACGAAACCACGTAGGAGAGCCACTAAATGCGGGGAAATGAGTCACCTGAGTTTCTTCACTGCCGTCGGGATTAGCTGTGAAAATGTGATCGGTACGATAGGCTGTGCAGTATCCGATTCTTCCATCCTCCGTCCAGTTTCCACCCCAGTAGCCACCGCGGCTGACTTGAAACTCCGGGCCCTCTGGCGTGCCCTCCGGAGATATCTTGACGACCCAGATTTCGGGGCTTTCTGTTCTCTTGGAAAGGAATGAAACTAGTTTGCCATCGTACGACCAGCGCGGGCTGCTATCGTCTATGGGACTTTTTGTGATCTGGATAGCTTCTTGGCCCTTCACAGGCATCACATAAATATCTTTGTTTCCGCTTTTCGATGAGACGTAAGCTACCAGCTTCCCATTAGGAGATAGTGTCATCTCTTCATACTCCTTGGCTTTTCCTGGATCCTGAAAGACAAGGATTTCTTCGTGCTCTTCTCCTGAAACAGAAACAGTGAAGAGGCCTTTGGCTGGGACGTGCAGGACGACCTTCTTGCTGTCGGATGTCCAGCCTTTGGGGGTTATCGCTTCTCCGGCTTTTGCTGAGTCAGACTTGACGAGCATAGTCACTGGACCTCCCGCTGAAGGCACAACATTCAGGCTGTTCAACTTGTCCACGTAGGCGATCATCTTGCCATCTGGTGACCAGAGAAGTTGTCCTTGTGTTCGGCTCACTTC
This sequence comes from Bacteroidota bacterium, assembly GCA_003453835.1. GTDB lineage: Bacteria > Bacteroidota > Ignavibacteria > UBA10030 > UBA10030 > UBA10030. The sequence continues at coordinate 4,503 of DMMN01000290.1, forward strand.
GATTGCCAGCGGAGTCTCCTTCCCGGACTCAATATCTTTGACAGTGATCTGAGAAGGAGAGGATAGGATCAACTTCTTGCCGTCAGGGGAGATGCAATAGACATAGACTCCCGTGTGAATCTTTGTCAGTTTAAAATCTTTTTGTGAGGCATCGTCCTTCTGGTCCGCTGTTCGGAGTCCCGTGATGCCGGGCAGGAAATTCTCCATTGCCCACACATCCCACCTATTCTCCCCCGTGGAGAAGAAGATTCTCTTTCCATCGGGGTGAGCTGCCAAGTCCCTCACTCGCCGTGACAATAGCCCCAGTCTCTCCGCTATCCCATCTGAGACCGCAACACGCCAGAGGTCTGTTGTTTCCTTTGCTTGTGTTCTCCTTGCGAACAATACATACCGACCATTTGGCGTCCAGGAGAGTCCGCCGGGTGTCCTATCCATCTCAGGAGGTATTTTCTCTTTTACCTGTAGCAATTCGCGCAGTTCACCGCTGCCGGCAGAAATCAATACTATCCATAACGAATCCGTTCTTAGATTTCTCCGCCATGCGGCGAACTGCTTTCCATCTGGAGAAAGTGTCGCAAACCGCAGGTCGAATTCGTCAGGTCTCCAAGTGAAGATCTTCTTTTTCTCTCCGCTCGCGAGATAGTGACGTGCAATAGCACGTCCGGCCCTGCCATCCCTATCCTTTCCGGTGATTCCGATGAAATAGGTAGATTTCCCATCCGGGAACCAACCCTTCGTGAAACTCCCGCCCTTGGCAGTCCCTACCCGGGCGTCCAAACGCGTTGATTCACCCGTCTGAGCATCGATCTGGTAGAGGTCCGAACGCCCGCTATCCATTCCAACAATCATGAATGAGCGGCTATCGGGTGCCCATGCAATCTCGAAGCCCAGTCCAAAGCTCATACGGAACTCACGCTCTTCCCCGGTTTTGAGGGATTGAACTACCAGTCTCCTTGCTTCAGGTGCCAACTGAGCCATAAGCCCCCCACGGAAAGAGATGTATGCAAGGAATTGGCCGTTTGGCGAGCATGCAGGTGTCGAGTTCCTTCCGACAAACCGTTTGGAAGCAGCTACAGGAGCGGATAAGAGTTTTCCGCTGGTTGTATCGATATCGACTGCGTACACATCATCCCCACCTACAGACAGTCCATAGTACAGCGTGCCGTTTGATGTTATGTCAAACGGCCGAATGTCTCCAACGTCCGCTTTGACCAGGCGAGGCGAGCCCTGTGCTTTGCCATCGAGGACGGAGATCGACCAAAACCCAGGCGTACCACCACGATCGCTTGTAAAAAGAATGCTTTTCCCATCGGGAGCCCAGACCGGAAAAACATCATTGGCCGGATGTTCGATCAAATGAACTTCTCGGGTTCCATCCGTAGCGAGAAGAAAAATATCACGCTCCAGGTTATTCCCGCCCTGAGCATAGTCGAATGCAATCCACCTATCGTCAGGAGAGATGGCCGCTTTCCAAAGCCCTCTGCCAACTAATGACTTCAGAACTCGTACCGAGCCATCTATTGTGGAGATCAACGTGATCTCCCTCACCTTTTGTCCCATGCGAATTGTGAGGATGTATTTTCCGTCGTGGGACCAAGCCTCCGGCCGAAGGTATTCGACTCCAGCATAGAGGATGCGTGGCTCTGAGCCATCTATACGGACGACCCGCAAACTATAGTCGTAATTCTTGTCCGACCAGGCATATGCCACCTGCTTTCCGTCAGGCGATACAGTAGAGAAGTCTGCTTGTTCATTCGATGACCATGAGCCCTTGTTTGTCAGTCGCCGGATTTCCCCCGTGGTCATATCCCGAACTGCCAGATCACCGGTACTCCAATCTGTGAAGGAGAGGTATCGGCCGTCGTGTGAAATCCCCCCTTCGATGTCGACGCCTGGGCCTGTCCATACTTGGCGGGTGCTTAACTCCGGCATCTTCTTGGCCTGTGAAGCGTTTTCGAGCGCGAGCAATCGGCTCCGCGCCTCCGCCACCACCTCCCGCTGATCCGCAAAGTCCTTCACGATCCTTTCGTATGCCTTCATTGCCTCCTTCTTGCCCAGTTTCTCGTAGCAACGCCCGATGTGTAGCAACGCCTTCGCGGTAAGGGATTTGTTCGCTGTGCTTTTGTTGACAACATCGGAATACAACTCTATGGCCTTCGCCAGTTCTCCCTTTACTTCTTCAAGCTGCATCCCTTTCTGAAAAAGCTCTTCCGCCTTCTGCGCCAGTCCATGGTGGCTGGCCAGAATCAGAGCTGCAATTGTGCAGCACATGCAAATCAAAATCTTTTTCATAGATCCTCCTCATTGCGAGATGAAAAACGATTCATCCCAAATGTGCAGGAACTACTTTCAATTGTCGCAACGGGAATGCAAAAAAATGTCAAACCATTGAAAATACTTGTGGGTTCACTATCCAAGGAACTTGTAGCCGATGCCGTGCATGGTGACTATAAGAGTTGGCTGTTCAGGATCGTCTTCGATCTTCTGGCGGAGCTTGGCGATATGCGTGTCGACGGTTCTGGTGTTCGGAAAGGTCTCGTACCCCCACACGTGATTGAGGAGGTCCTCTCTCGATACAATTTCTCCGCGGCGCTCGATGAAGTACTTCAGGATCTCAAACTCCCGTGGCGAAAGCGAAAGGGGCTTCCGTCGCTTGAGTGCATTGTACTTCCTGAAGTTGATTTCAAGGTCGCCGATATGATAGGTTTCGGGAATCCTCGTCCCGGTTTTTACCCGGCGCAACACCGCCTTGATACGCGCTAGAAGTTCCAGGAGGCCAAAGGGTTTGGTCACGTAATCATCGGCTCCCAGCTCGAGCCCGGTCACAATTTCTGCCTCTTGGCTCTTTGCTGTCAGCATAATGATGGGAATCGCCGGCGATTCTTCTTTCAGGCATCTGCACACTTCGTATCCGTTCTTTTTCGGTAACATCAAGTCCAGAATCACGAGATCAGGCTGCTCATCTAACGCTTTGCGACAGCCCGCCTCACCATCGTAGGCTGCAGTGACGTGATATCCCCGCGCCTCCAGGTTGAACTTCAGCCCCGTGACCATATCTCGTTCATCTTCGATGATCAGGATCTTTTCCATACGCCTTCCATTTCAGATTGAGGGGGCGTGACGTCGCACTCCGTACAGATGGACTCGATAACGCTAGTTGATGTGTGACTGCCGGCGAATCAATCCTTCCCAGCAAGCGGAATTCTCATCGTGAACGTGCTTCCCTTTCCGACTTCGCTCTCGACTTCAATCGTCCCCCCGTGCGCTTCGACGATGTGCTTCGTGAGCGTCAAGCCAATGCCTGTTCCCCGCGTTTCTTTTGTCTTCCTGTCGTGTACTCGGTAGAACTTCTCAAAGATCTTTCCCAACGCCTCCTTGGGAATTCCAACCCCTTCATCCTCCACAGAGACAGTGGCGAAACCGACATCCCTTCCGACCCAAATCCGAATGACCTTACGCTCATCCGAATACTTCGTAGCATTGCTGAGCAGGTTCAGCGTTGCCTGCGAGATCGCATCCGTATCGAATCGCACAATCAGCGGCTCGTCGGGATAGCGTCGTTCCACAACAAATCCCATGTCCCGGATATGGAACATGTACGCCTCAACGGTGTTACGCACAACTTCAACCACGTCCGCCTCTTCACGGTGGTACTCCTTGCCCCCAGCATCCATCTTCGAAAAGTCGAGCACATTGTCAATCAGGTGAGTCAGACGCTCACTCTCCTTTCGGATGATGCCGTAGAACTCCTTTCGTGCCGCCTCATTCACCACCAACCCCGACTCCAGCGTCTCGCCAAACATCCGAATCAAGGCAAGCGGAGTCTTCAGCTCGTGTGACACGTTTGAAACGAACTCTGCTTTCAGTTGTGAAACTTCCACTTCATGTGCTGCGGCCCGGACCGTGAGGAAGATTCCCACGGCCATCACCAGAACAATCCCCACGAACAACGACAAATAGAGCGTGCGCTCGCTGCCGACCAGCCTTTCCTCTGATCGTCCCTGGCGGTCGAAGAGAACCACTTTCCAGGAAGGCAACAGTTCGGAAAAACTGTCTGCCGCTAGCCGGTGTACCGGTGGAAGGCCATCCTGAGCATACAGAACGCTGTCCCGTTCATCGAGCACCGCCACTGCAATGTTCGGTTCAAGGCCGGCAGATTTGAAAATGCCCGGAAGAAGCTCGGCCGTGAGATATGCCGGCCGAAATCTATATCCCAAAGCGACGACTCCCATTTGCTGAAGCACAGCCGGCGGCTTGAGGAATCCGGCCTGATGTGGAACACGGTTCGACGAGATGAAGAGGTGTTGCGGTTGCAGATCTGGTCGTGCGCTGAACTCCGGGTCAGAACGAATCTTCGGAACGAGCTTCTCCGCAAACAGGATCAACGCTTCCGCCTGATCGAGTATACCCCTTTCCCGATCCGCCGACTCTCCTTTCTGTGGATAGTCTTTCGTGAGAAAGAACATCGCGTCGTGAGCTTTTCTTAGGTAGTAAAGGTATTCACCGCTTTCAATGTCCCACGGAAACCGTACAAGGAATTGGTACAGTTCGAACGTCCTCCTCCCGCAATTAAGAGAGTCGCCGAGGGCTTGATAACCATCGGCAATTTGCGACAAGGCGACGACGCTCGCCGGAAGAGATCCAATGAGAAGGCGCTCATCCTTGAGAGAAAGAATCTGTCTGTACTCGCTGATCCCCTCCTGGAATCGACGCAGCTTGAAGTCACAGCGGCCAATTCTGGAATAGAGGAGGGCCCGATCTTCGGCGAATGGGGTGGCTTCGAGCGAGCCCTGGTACTGTCTGATGGCTTCGGTTAGATCCTGCTTTGTGAGCTCAGCTTCTTCGGCCGACTGGAACAATCGCGCGGCTGCGGAGCTTCTCGGGGAGACGACCGGTGTCGCACTCGTCCACCCTTTGGAGAGCATGGTGGAAAGGATTCCGCCACGTTCATTCACCACGAACGGACAGTCCAGGAACACATTTGCTGATTGAAGATCCCTCAGCCATTTTTGCACGTCGTTCGTCGCTTCAGATTGAGGTTGAGATTTCAGAATGAACGTCCGAACGCCATCTTCAATGCGGAGCAATTCCAGCTCCATTTTATCCCTGACAAGTCCAACGGTGCTCTTATAGTGTGCACGGAGGTTTTCGATTTTCTCATTGACCGACTGAAGGCCAAGGTAACTGAGAAAAGCGCTGGGAAGAAAGATGAGCAGAGAGGCAAAAAAGAGGATCTTAGTTTTCGGTGAGATACGTCCGAGCCAGTCAAACATATTGCAATATAACAACTGGGAGTGTAAAACAATCCAAAAGCTTGTTAAGAATTGTAACGCTCCCAAAACCGAGAATCCGGAGCCTGCGACAACAAAAATGGAGGCCTTCATTCCAGCGAAACGAACCCGGACTTAAGAGTCAGATGAAGCGAAGCCGTGGTATTTAGCCCACCTGGTACAGCATTCCCAGCCCTCTCTGATTCCCCGATCTCATGGAAAAGTCACCTGCAAGGAAAGATCTCTTGGACGACCAGTTGAGACCGTACCAACTCCCTTTTTGCTTTTTCACGGTTGCAAGTACATCCAGCATCGGCGCCATCCCTGTACACGCTCAAGGCAATATGAATTGAAATCACCATCGCGCCCACTGCGATCAGCAAAGCTCCAACAGTAGCAGCAAGACCGACAAGGATGAGCACTCGTGCAAGCTCCGGGTCGATGCCAATGACAAAATTGGGTGCCATCGTCGTTCCATTTCATGACTCACGCATATCACTTCATATAACGAGCTGGTCCCACCAAGCGAGAATGTCACGTACTGCTCGTCACTTGTCTCACTATTTTTCTCGAACCTCCTTCGGCTCCGCTGTACGGAGTCCCGTAAAGCCGGACAAGAAGTTCTCCATCAGCCACAACTCGTTCTTGGACCCCTCATTGACGCTGAACGCGAAGCGGCGGTTGTCCGGGTGCAGCGCGAAGAACTCCATCTTGGGAACGGAGAGGTCGAGCTTCAGCGGCGTGCCGCCCTGCACCGGAATCCGCCAGATCTCGCTGGTCGCAGTGTACCATCCCGTCGAGGTGTCGAGTGCCTGGGCAATGATGTAACGACCGTCCCTTGTCCACCGCAGCACGTAGTACGACGAACCGCGAAACAGCTCCCGCGGCTCCCCTCCGTCGAGGGACATGGTCCTGACAGCGCCGTCCGCGTTGAACGCCACTTCCCGGCCGTCGGGCGAGACATCGTCGAAGCTCTTGAGTACTTCCGTCCCGATTTTGGGACCGGGCGACTCCTCACCGGTGTCGAGGTTACGCCTTCTGATCCCGCCCCCAGCCATGAACACCATGATCTTGCCATCCTGGGAGATCCTGGGGGCCCAGCGTCCCTCTGCCAGCTTGGTGATCTCGCCTGTTTCAGCGTCAACCCGGAACTGGGCGTTTCCCCCCACCGTCATCCCCCAGGCAAGGAGAGTACGGCTGTCGGGCGCCCAGCAGATATCCCATACGTTGCGAAGACTGGTGGACAGGAATCGCTCTTCCCCGGTTTCGGCGGACCGGATCGTGAGGTTGTTGTTTCCGTTGCCGATTGCACGTCCAAGCGAAACGTAGAGCAGCCTTTTGCCGTCGGGTGACCATGTTGTCCTTGACGGGGGACCGTTATACCTTGTCGTAACGGGCACGGGTGGCACGAGCACCTTGCCCGTTTCGAGGTCGATCTCACCGAAGTAGAGGCGACCTGAGGGAGTGATCGTCCTGTAATAGAGAGAACCGTCGGGTGCAAAGCCGAGAACCCGTGAATACCTGCCGAAGTCCTTCTTCAACAGTTCTGGTTCTCCTTGCTGTTTCCCCCCGGTGATGCGGACGGCCCAGACGTCCCACGTCCCCGAGCGGTCGCTGAGGAAGAGCAGGCTATTCCCGTCCGGCGTCCAGTCGAGCAACTGGTCTTCAGCGGGATGCCCGGCGACCACCACCTCATTGTGACCATCAGTGGTCATTACGTAGACGTCCCCGTGGGCCGGTCGGCCCTCTCCCACCAGGCTGAACGCGATGAATCGCCCGTCGGGCGAGAACCTTGCCCTCGGCAGCATGTACCAGGCCGCCGCGATGCTCCTCAGGACGCCCACCGAGCCGTCGGCTGTCGCGATCAGCACCAGTTCGTTGTTCGTCTCGCCGGACTTGTTGCGAAGCGCCAGGATGGAACCTGCGTCAGGCGACCAGTCGAACGGCTGGGCACCGGTCTCGGTGTAGAGGGTACGGAGGTTCGAGCCGTCCTGGTTTCTAATCCGCAGCTGATTGCCCAAACTCTTCGTAGTCGAGTCGAAGTTTTCGATGTCGAATGCGATTTGTTTTCCGTCGCGCGAGAACGCGTAGCCCTCGACGTAATACAACCTCTCGCTTCGGGGCCCCTTGTTGCTGATGCGGCTCGTCTGTCCGCTCTCAACGTCGAACTGGACGACGTCACCCGTTCTCTGTTCCAGGCGCCTGATGTACTTGCCGTCCGCGCTCAGGACCCCGCCGACGCCGGAGGCATCCGCGAGAATCCGGCGCGTGACGAGTCCCCCGGCGCTAACGGAACCGCCAAGTGCCGCCAGCCTCACCCGCGCTTGCGCCACAACCTCGGCCTGGTCTGCGTAGTCGCGCACGACGCGCTCGTAGGCCTTGCGGGCCTCGGCATTGCCCAATTTTTCGTTGCATACTCCAATCTGAAACTGTGACCGTGCACATGTTTGTCTGTTCCCTGGAAAATCCTTTATGATCTGGCCAAAGATTTCCAGAGCTTTGTTATAATTCCCCCTACCCTCCATTTGCATCAGAGCTTCTTGATACAAATTCTCTGCTTTGTTCCTCTGTTGAGAAATTGCAGTTAAAGGGAGCAAGAGGATCGCGCCGATAAGCGAACAATAGATTCTGGTTTTCATGACTACATACCTCCTTTTTGCCTACAAGATAAAAAGGAGAGGTATCGGATGTGTCCTCTTCGAGTCAAAGATTGTAACAGAATGTCACAAGCCCTCAATCAACAAACTTGTACCCAAGACCGTGAACGGTGAGGATATGCACGGGATGGTTCGGATCGTCCTCTAACTTCTGGCGGAGGCGAAGGATATGATTATCCACTGTGCGGGATTGCGGGAAGAACTCGTACCCCCAGACTTTGTTGAGCAACTCCTCGCGCGTGACCACCTTTCCTTTCTGCGAGATCAGAAGATGCAGCAGGGAGAATTCCGTTGACGTAAGCCGGAGTGAATGATCACTCTTGTCGGCTCTGTAATGGACAAAGTCAAGAGCGACGTCGTCGAATCGGTAGGTGTCAAGTTCTGATGGATCGTGGGCCGCGCGTCGCAGAAGCGCCTTGATCCGCGCGAGTAATTCTCGATCTCCGAATGGTTTCGTCACATAGTCGTCGGCGCCAAGCTCCAGCCCGACGACCTTGTCAACTTCCTGGCTGCGAGCAGTGAGCATGAGTATCGGCCTCATGAATCCACGATGACGCAATTGTTTGCACACTTCAAAGCCGTCCATCCCCGGTAGCATGACGTCAAGGATCACCAAATCCGGCTTCTTTTCTTCGGCCAGCTTCAATCCTGCCTCTCCGTCCGATGCACTTACAACTTCATAGCCGTAGTGCTTGAAAGCATCTTCGAGGGCAACCCGCATCGAATACTCATCTTCAACAAGGAGGATCGTCGGCATACGTTATCCACCAATCGGTAGCATNNAGTTGAAATGTGCTCCCCTCTCCCAACCGGCTCTGCACTTGCACCCGTCCGTTGTGCGCCTGCGCTATTTCTCTGACGAGCGTCAGACCGATTCCGCTTCCGGGGATCTTCTTTCCTTCATGTTCATGAACCCGATAGAATTTATCGAAAATCTTTTCTTGATCCGACTTCGAGATTCCGGTTCCATGATCTTCCACTTCGATGCAGAGAAAGCTGTCACTCCGACGCAATCTCACGCTGACGGGAGTGTTCCTCTCCGAGTACTTCACGGCATTGTCGATGAGGTTAAACACTGCGAGAGCTATCGCATCCGGATCGATCATCACTTCCGGGAGCGCGCCCGCGGCGTCGATACTGATGTCGTGCGCCCGTTCCTCCACGAGCGATTTGAACTGGCGGACGGTCTCGCTCACAATTGGCGAGAGCTCGTGTCTCTCCAATCGAAACGCTTTTCGCTTTTNNTCTTCCATGCGGGAGAAGTCGAGGATATTCTCGATGAGACGGCTCAAACGAGCGCCCTCCTTGGAAATCAGATTGTAGTACTCCATCCGTCTGGCTTCGCTCCCGATCCGGCGTTCGCGCAGGTTGTCGGCCAGCATCCGAATAGATGCGATGGGCGTTTTCAACTCGTGGGAAACGTTGGAGATGAACTCAGACTTCATCTTTGAGACTTCTTCTTCCCGACGAATGTCCCGATAGATGATGAAGATTCCAAGCAGGATGATCCCTACGACCAGGGAGCCGAGTCCGACCGACAGTAACGAGGTTTGCACTCCGAAGAGTTCGAAGCTCGACGTTTGCTTGCCCGCAACAGAGACGGCCAACGAAGGAAACAAAGCAGCCGTCGAGTGCATCTTCGAGGTGACGAGTTCCGTTTGACGATCTCCCTCCGAGGAATCTGTTCGAATTGAAATAATGAAATCTTCTGCCAGGTCTCCCGATCGCAACCCGGGCAGGAGGAGCTCCCGCTGAATTACTTCCGGTCGAATGAGGAAGGCCACCCAGTGGCGCAGGCCGGAGGGAGTTTCGCTGTACACCAATGAGAGAGGAGTACCATGCTCACCAATGAGCAAGGAATGATGGCTGACCGTGCCGCCGGGATCCGGGACAGAGAACAATGTTCTTCGAGCTTGAAGCCACGACTGGATCTCTTCGGCTTGTCCAAGTGTCCTCGTCAATCGTCGCTCCCTCTCTTCCAGCTTGCGCAGATCGTTCCTGACCGTGAGAGACAGAACCGATGACGTTTCAAACGAACGCATCAGCGAATAAAGCTTCTGCTGGATGTGGTCGAACTGTTCGCGGGAAAAGTGATGATAGAAATTCAAGAGTCGTTGATGGAACTGAAGGCACCTCTCCGCCGCAGCGCCCGGCTTTCCCTGCGCTATCAGGTCGTCGATCAACTCAAGCCACGCGAATGCAGCGTAGGAGATCGGCCGGGTAATGAGAAAGGTCGAGTCGGCTTGGATGATTGCAGCATACGCTCGGCGAGCCTCGGCATGATCCCCAAGCGCCAGCGCAGTACGAGCAAGATATGTATTGAGCACGATTCTGCTTTGCGGAGAATGATGTTCTGACAGAAGTTGTTGATAAGCGGAAAGAGCAGCAGCAGGGTTTCCCTGAACTTCGAGCTGTTCCGCCGATTCCATTCTGCTCTGGAGGGATGATTCTTTGATGACCGCCGCAGGTCGCGCGAATCGGTCGGCGGCGAACGGAAGAGGACTGCGAAGATTGAGGAGCGAGTCGAATACTATGACGTGTTCGATCCATGGCTGAAGGACGCCAGGGGTGTCGAGAGCAAGTCCATGGAGAGGCACCTTGGACGAGAGCAGCTTCCCGGCGATGCTTGCTTCCGATCGTTCCAGCCGCTCCTCGAAGCTCTCGATCTCGAACTCCAACGACCTCCCGACGCTCTGGATGAGAAGGCCCCGTTGCAGCTCTTGTTCCCGGACAATTGAGCGAAGTCCGACGTAGCTGAGGTACAATCCGGGAAGGGCGATGGAAAACAGAAAGACGAGAAGCATGCGTCGGCGGAGGAACGCGCTTCGTGTTCGGTGCAAACTCACGGTGGTCTCCCGGGCTTGTTCAGGCTCAGTCGTAACTGCTCAGCCCACGAAATACACTAACGACACGAAAAACCATGCTCGTTCCGCCCTAGTTTTCCTGGAGCCATCTCTATCTGATAGACTGAATCTTTGCGCCGTCTTCCGTGAGTATGAATCGCTCATACTCTCCCTTGGGATAATGACCAAAGTGTACTCGCAGTCCAAGCTGCAGTTTCGTCGCGTTCAGGTAGTTGAGGACTTGCGCCCGATGTTCATCGATCAGTCTTGATACGGCTTTCAGTTCAACAACAATCTTTTCAAAACAGGTAACAGCTCAGCGAACTTGGCCATCGAGAAGGGAATACCTTCCGTTGCAAAGCCCCCTTTGTCATTGGCGCAAACGCAGCGTGAAT
>DMMN01000072.1:0-2523 GCA_003453835.1 Bacteroidota bacterium
CATCGATATCTTGAGACGGTCTAGAAGCTCGGACGAAAACACGATGTTTTGCCACAAAGACGCCAAGGCACGAAGAAAAGCTTCTAATTCCTTAGCGTTTTGTGATGTTCTGTGGCTTGGTGCTTTGGAGGTACTACTTTTCGGCCGGATCTCTAGGTGGGCCTCCGACCAAGAGCCTTCCCCAATCCTTGGTGTCCTCGTTGGTGCTTCTGCAAAGTATCAGAATACCACGAGGATGCCGGGTGGAGGGGATGAATTCGGCCTCGTGCAAGGAAACACAATTCCCCCTCTAGACTTTCTACGAATAGTTTGATATCATCTCTCCCGGTGGGCAGCGCCGATTAATCCACCCACCTTTTCTGTCTTTCCTCTAAATCCATTCTGTTTGTTTAGTCCGGATCGCCCGAAGGAGAAGTCATCCTCCTACGAGGCCCTTGGCGCAGAAGTATTTCTCGTTTCAACCCGCAAGAGTCAACGATGAAAACCGCATTGCTTCTTTGTTTGCTCCTTGTCTCACTTGCCGGCGCCCAGATATCTTCCTTTCCGTACACGGAGCGCTTCGATTCCGTCACAATACCAATCCTTCCCCCGGGATGGACCACCACGACCGCGCGGTCAGCCGCCGGAGATTTCGTCACGACCACTTCCTCTCCCCGATCATTTCCCTACGCAGCGATCTCCACGAACGCGACTATCTCGCAGTCAGTGACTTCGCCTGCATTCGACTTCCGCCATCTCACTCCCGAGAGGCTGCAATTTTACTCGGCACGTTCCGGCACGCACACCGCAGGCTTGCTGGTGGAAGCTTCCATCGACAACGGCGCAACATTTCCGATCTTGCTTACCGACACGCTCCGAAATCCAGGTTCCACAAGCTATGCCTTGACCACAGTGGTGCTTCCTCCTCCACTCGCAGATCAGGCAAGCGTACGAATTCGCTGGCGCATCGTCGGCTCTCCAACGGCCGGATCGTCTGCAACATTCCGTCTGGACGACATTGCGGTGACCGTCGCTACTGCGTTCGATATCGCAGTCACAAACCTGACGCTGACGCTCAGCGAGCCGCCCACCGCAATGCTCCAGGCTGCAACTCTTCGCGCAACCGTCAAGAACATCGGTACGCGGAGTGTGGCGGGCTACGCTCTCCATTTCTTTCGAGATGTAAACTTCAACGGCATCGGCGACCAGAACGAACTGTTCGCCACCGTAATCGGCTCGCCCCTCTTTCCTGCCGACTCCACCGTTGTTGTCGCTGTCAAGGAAGCCCTGGAGTCCGGAGAGCACCGCTTCTTCGCTGTCGCTTCATTCGCCCAGGACTCGAATCCGATGAACGATACGGCGTCGGCGACGATTTCAATCAGTGCACAGAAGCAAACGCTTGTCGTCAACGAAATCATGTACGATCCGCTGTCCGGTCAGAATGAGTGGATCGAGTTGTTTCATCGCGGCGGCTCGTCCACCGATCTTGCCCGCTGGCAAATCTCAGATCGCCCAACCGCAAGCGGCAGCACAAACACCTCGACGCTTACAAACTCCTCCCGCATTGCCCAGCCCGGCGACTTCGTCGTGGTGGCGTCAGACTCAACGCTTCTGTCACGATTTCCATATCTCTCCTCGCCACCTCCTAACACGCATCTCTTGATTCTCAATCGCACGAGCGGATTCGGTCTTAATATCGACGGTGATGATGTTCTTTTGCGCGACGCAACGGGACGAACAATCGACAGCGTCTCTTATAGCGCAGGCTGGCATCATCGGGACGTTCCGGACTCCAAAGGAAGATCGCTGGAGCGGATCAATCCAAACATCGACTCCAACGACCGACGAAATTGGAGTACGTCCCCCGCAAGTGCAGGCGGCACACCCGGAAAGCAGAACGGCATTCTCACAACGAGCCTTCCGACCACGGCTTCCATTTCCATCTCTCCCAATCCGTTCTCCCCCGACAACGATGGGTACGAAGACTTTTGCATCATCCGTTTCAACCTCCCTTCTTCTACTTCCCTCATCCGCATCTCGATCTTTGACATCAAAGGCCGTTTGATCCGAACGCTTGCCAATTCGGAAATCAGCGGACCGGTGGGAGAGATTGTGTGGAACGGTCAGGATGACGAAAAGCAACGGGCCAGGATTGGACCCTATATCGTCTTCATCGAAGCGCTGGATATTCTGGGGGGAACGCTTGCAACGGCAAAAGCCGTCGCAGTGGTTGCGACGAAGCTGTGACGGAAGCACGCGTCGGCCTACATCGCGAAGTCCAACGGAACAAGCGAAGGCTTGTGCACGCATGAGGATTTCTACCGAACCACTGGACTAGAAATCTTCTAACAGACTTTTGAAGAGCACTTCTTTGCATGTCCACGAGGGCCACGAGCACACGCGAACCAAAGATATTGGATCGAAATGAAAACAGCTTTGTACGACATCGTGTTACGTGCACGATCACTTTCTTTTTCAGCGGTCGGCTTAAAAAAAATTGTAGCTGCTCAGCTTCTTTCGTATGAAGAGCTCCGTAGGAGCTTG
>DMMN01000072.1:2576-2837 GCA_003453835.1 Bacteroidota bacterium
TTGATCCTTGTTTTGGGGATCGTGCTACAAATATCACGTCCCTACCGGGACTTTCAGATGCTCGCCCAATGCTCTCCTTCGAGCTGCGTTTGCGTTCCCGCACAAAAGGGGCTTTGAGATGGACAGCATCCCTTTCTCTATGGCCGAGTTCGCCGGCTGTTACGGAATGTATTCAGCCCACCAAAGATACTGAAAACGCGAAACGATTTGTTTCAGCATACAAAGAGTTCTGTGATCATTTGTGTCGTTCCTGTCATTCGC
>DMMN01000072.1:2976-8332 GCA_003453835.1 Bacteroidota bacterium
TACTGGAAAGCATGGGAATTGGCTTCCAGGAACTTTCATGAGCCGGCCCCCGGCAGCGGCTTCGTCTCCCAGTTTATCGATGCGGCGTTCAACGATAATATCTTCCTTTGGGATACCGCGTTCATGACCATGTTCTGCAACGTCGCCTCTCCGCTCGTCCCGGGAATTGTCTCGCTCGATAACTTCTACATCAAGCAACATTCTACGGGAGAGATCTGCAGGGAGATCCAGCGCAAGTCGGGATTTGATTTCATCTATTGGGCGAACACGGAAGACAAGCCGCTCTTCAGCCGATGGGGATGGGTCTTTCCGCCTGCTGTCGAAGTCCCGGTCGTCTACAAGGATCGGCCTGCTCCTTCGCCAAATCCGCGCTTGACCCTCGACGCGCTCAACCATCCGATCCTTGCGTGGGCTGAACTGGAGAGCTATCGAACCACTGGCGACTCCTCGCGCTTGCGACTTGTCTGGAGACCGCTTCTTCAATACTACAGGGCGCTGCAAATGTACTTGCGTCAGGGGAACGGACTCTACATTACCGACTGGGCGAGTATGGACAACTCCCCTCGAAACCCTCATCTCATGCACGGAGGAACAGGAATCGACATCTCTGCAGAGATGGTCTTGTTCGCGCGGAACCTTGCCCAGATCTCACGACTCGTGGGAAAGAACGATGACGCGAATACCTTGATGGAGGAAGCTGCTGAGTTATCCACGAAAGTCAATAAACTGATGTGGGATGATGAGAAGAAGTTTTATTTCGACCTGACAATTGAAGGAAAGAAGACTCCGGTGCGAACAGTCGCCGCATTCTGGACGCTTCTCGCACAGGTTGCATCAAGCGAACAGGCCAAACATCTGGTGGCGGAACTTCAGAACCCGAAAACATTTTGGAGAATGCATCCGGTCCCGACGTGCGCGGCTGACGAGGCGGGGTACTACTCCAACGGCGGTTATTGGCGAGGGGCCGTCTGGGCACCGACGAACACAATGGTGATCCGCGGACTTGAGCAGTACGGCTACAGTGACCTCGCCCGCACGATTGCCCTCAAGCACTTGCAGACCATGGCGGATGTGTACGGTCGTACCGGAACGATTTGGGAAAACTACGCTCCCGACTCGTCCGAGCCCGGAAGGAACACGGATGGGAAACTCGTCATGAAGGACTTTGTGGGATGGAGCGGCATTGGGCCGATCTTGTATTTCCTGGAATACGGCATCGGCCTCAGGCCCGACGCCCCGAAGAACGAGCTTGAGTGGAGATTGGAATCAAAGCACCGAACGGGGTGTGAGCGTTATCGGTTCAACGGGCACGTTGTTTCCCTTCAAGCTGAACCGGCAAGCAACGGAAGTGCGAGAGAAATCACTGTTGAGTCCACCGGCGCGTTCAATCTTAGAGTGACACGCTCGGGTGTGCAACGGATCTTCTCAGTGAAAAGCGGGAAGAACCGGTTTTCCTTTTGAGATGCGGGTTGATCCTCTCCCGAATCTCCTTTTGCAGAATAGTCCTCTCATGTCGCGTTTAGAAGTTCGCTGAATAACTCACGCTGCGCACAAACACCTTTTGAAGGACGAGTTCATTGGCTCTCGGAGAAGAGCACACACCCCTTGGGCCTTTGGCGCAAGGGCTGTGTCCTTTGCCCAACGGCACTACATTTCTCGTTTTGCATAACGTCGGCGAATAACTTTGACCATCAAGCTTACCGTGAATCTACGCGAATGATGTTGGGGGCAGATACGCCGTCTGCAACTTCGCCAAATTCCCCTCACCATTATCTCCTTCGCTCGGGCGCGGGACTCGGCTCGCTGAAAAGCTGTTCCGGGAACTCCTTCTCTAATAGGTTCTTATAGTAGAAGCGATACGACTCGTTCCTTGAGTGTATTGCCTTCGCCCCACCCCAACCGTGACGACCGCCGGGGTAAAGCATGAACTCGAATGATTTCCCGAGGTCCTCAAGCTTGTCGACCAGTTGAATGCTATTCTGCATGTGCACGTTGTCGTCCATCGTCCCGTGGACGATGCGGAGCTTCCCTTTGTACTTCGATACGTGCGTCATCACCGAACCGAACTTGTATCCCTCCGGGTTTTCCTCTTTTGTATCCATAAAGCGCTCGGTGTAGTGCGTGTCGTACAACTCCCAGTCAGTGACGGAATACGATGCGATGCCGTGCGTGAAGTAGTCGGCCCCGGACGTCAGCGCCATACACGTGACATACCCGCCGTAGCTCCCGCCGGTGATACAGATCTTGCTCCTGTCGACAAACGGCTTTTCATGGAGCCACTTCACGGCTTCGACATAGTCATTCAGTTCCCACTTACCGAGGCTGCGATGCATCAGGGCCACGCCTTCTTTTCCGAAATGTCCCGATCCCCGGTGGTCGACCGCCAACTGGATCACTCCTTCCATGGCCAGCCACTGCTGGTTGATGCCGCGCCAACTGTCGGAAACGGAGCCGGCGTTCGGTCCGCCGTAGATGCTGATCAGCACGGGGTACTTCTTGCTTGAATCCAGATTGAGCGGCAGGATCCACGTTGCGGGGAGCTCATAGCCATCCGACGTGCGAATGGTAAACAGTTCTGTCTTCGCGATCGCGTAGTCATCAAACTCCTTCGCTTTGCTGTCGCCAAGTTCCTTCACGAGCTTTCCCTTCTGGTTGTAGAGTGCGATCTTTGTCGGCGTTGCGACATTCGAGTAGCGCGTGATGAACTGCGATCCCCCCGGCGACACCTGGACCGTATGTGTGTACTCGCCATACGTCAATCGCGCGAGGTCCTTTCCGTTCATTTTGATCTTGTACAAGTCGGTTCGTGTCGACGCCTGCTTCTTCGCGGTGAAATAGACAACGCTGTTCTCTTCATCCACCAACTCAACTGAACTCACCGTCCATTTTCCCTCGGTGATCCTGTTCTTGAGTTTTCCATCCATTGTGTGATAGTAGAGATGCATCCAGCCGTCTTTGTCGCTCTTGACAATGAAACCTTTGTTCTTAGAAAGAAAGGAAATCTTGTCGAACCATTCTACCCACGATTTCTGCTCTTCGGTGTAGACTTTTCTTTTCTTCCCGGTCTCAGGGTTCAGGCCGTAGATGATCAGACTATCCTGACCTCGATTCATCCATTGCAGAAAAAGCTCATTCCCATCGGGCGTCCAGAACGGCGTGCCGAAGTACTGGTCCCGCTTCTCATCAAAATCAGCCCAGACAATGGAAGCTGCATTCGAGACGTTGACGAAGCCCACCTTCACCTCAGGATTCGCGTCGCCAACCTTTGGATACCGCGTCCGCTCCAGGAAGCCGTGCTTTCCTTCCGAGTTGTAGATGGGGAACATCGGAACCTTGGAATCGTCGAAGCGCATGAAGACAATGCGCTTGCTATCCGGCGACCACCAGAAGGCGCGGTAACGGGTGGGGCGACCGAAAATCTCTTCGTAGTACACCCATGAGGCCCAGCCATTATAGATAACCTCTGTCGCGTCCGAGGTGAACTGAAGCTCCTTGCCTGTGTCCAGCTCGATGGCGAACAAGTTATTGTCTCTCGTGAACGCCACATAGTTACCGTCGGGCGAGACGGCTGGGTTCTTCTCTTCCGATGGAGTCTCCGTAAGACGTCTGAACTCTTTCGTCTCCGTGTTGAGGAAATAAAGATCCTTTTCCTTCACGAAGATCAATCGTGTGTAGGCCGGATTGTAGCCGGCCGGAGAGCCGACGGTGATACCGGCTCCGACAAGGTCTTTGAACTGGTCGAGATCACGATACACGGTTTCTTTGCCGCTCTTCACGTCGATAGCGTAGACTCTCTGGCGATCATCTCCCTCTTTCTTTTTCATCTCGAGATATCGTTGGTCGTCGGCCCAGCCGATGATGTTCGGCAGTTGCGCGAGGATCCGCGGCTCCGCATTTCTAAAAATCTGGCCGAAGGTGAGTTTCTTCTTCTCCTGCGCGTGCAGAGCAACAACGAACGCGAGCAAGACGAGCAGCGTCGGTTTCAGCAAGGGGTTACGTATCATCGAATTCCTCCTGATCATCAGTGGTAGAGAGTCCTTTGCCCTGAAGCACAATCGTGCTTCAAAGATAACGAATTGTCCATCAAATATTCCAGACAAGATTTGGGACAATGAAGGATTTGTCGCAATGTGTTCAGCAGGAAATTGGTGGGGACGATCGAGCAAGGAGGAGCAATCGATTGACGGGATGACGGCGACCGGCTGTTGCGTCCGGTTTGCGAAGGACGATCGGTTCAATGCCTTCCCATTGGTTCGTCCGACGATTCAAGTAGGAGCCTCAACTCCGTTAAGAGTGTTTCAGACGTGAACGGTTTGTGTAAGAACCGGACTGTCTTCTCCCCCGAGAATGTTGACGAAGGTGCGTTTTGAGTAAGACCGCTCACAACGAGGATTTTGACTTGGGGATTGATCTTTTGAAGCGCACGAACAGTTGCTGTTCCGTCCAAGAACGGCATCATCATGTCCGTGAGAACGAGGGCAATACTGTCTTTCTGTTCGACGTAGATGGCAATCGCTTCCGTTCCGTCAATGGCCGTCACAACCGAGTAGCCATAGGCCTCCAATGTTGCCCTGGTGATCTCCCGAATTGCTGCCTCATCATCGACAACCAGAATAAGCTCACCCCTACCCAATGGATGGTCATGCTTTTCTCCGAGCGTCGGGACTTTGCCCTCCGTCTGTGCCGGAATATAAACTCTGAATGTCGTTCCCTTGCCCACCTCGCTATAGACGTTGATGAATCCACCATGGGATTTGACGATTGCGTAGGCAGTGGAGAGACCCAATCCCGTTCCCTTGCCGATCGCCTTCGTGGTGAAGAATGGTTCGAATATCCTCTCTAAGATTTCAGGCGGCATCCCCATGCCGGCGTCCGTGATGGAGACCTCAACATACGATCCGGGTTTGGCCTCCAAGTTCATACGCGAGTACTGTTCATCGAGGATCCTATTCTGTGCTTTGACCTGGATGATGCCGCCATGCGGCATGGCATCACGGGCATTTACGCAGAGGTTCATAATCACCTGCTGCATCTGTGAGGGGTCGGCCTTTATCTTAGGCAGGTCTTCCCTGAGGTTTGTTACTATCTCTATGCTCATTGGAATGCTTCTCTGCAGCAGTTCCATGGAATTTTTTACTACCTCATTAATATCTACAGGCCTTGTCTCCATTTTTTCTTTCCGTGTGATAGTCAGGATCTTTTTTGCCAGCTCTGCTCCCTTTTCAGCGGCATTCTGGATAATGGTCACTGGTTTGTAGAACTGGTCTCCTTCTTTAGTTAAGGACAGCATGATCTCGGAGTATCCGAGTATTGCGGTAAGGAGATTGTTAAAATCATGGGCAATACCGCCGGCAAG
>DMMN01000295.1 GCA_003453835.1 Bacteroidota bacterium
TACGCTCGATCCTCCGACCATTTATCGTCTGGGTGGTCTCGATCGGGAGCGGATTGAGAAGCTGATCGGGGAAGTTCGGGTAGCAACGTCGGGGGAGGGCTCGCATCGCTCACCGGGGACGAGGCATCGGCATTACGCTCCCCGGGCACGGGTGATCCTGGTGACACATGGCGATGCGGACGATTTCGCAAGGCACGTGCAGCTCCTCCGGCAGCAGGGGAAGAAAGTCGGCTCCATCACTAACTCCCGACAGCTTGCCACACTCGAGACCGGAAGTCTCGCACGCGTGCTTCCCTCCGCGATTGCGATCTTCGCACAGCATTTGTATCGGACGATGCGCGAGCTGGATAGCTTTGGGCTCGATGTGATGGTGGTCGAGGGCGTGCCGGAAGAAGGGCTGGGAGCTGCCGTAATGGANNCGTAATGGATCGGCTGCGAAGGGCAGCGCAAGTCTAACCTGTTTCAAGAGCCGTCTTATCGTCGCTCCCTTGGGGGGGCGACATCAAGCTTATGGTTTGTTAGCTTGAAATACTACATTCCGACTCGCAAACCCGCCGATCAACATCTCTGATCATCCGGCATGTCGAGACCGGCTTTTCTGCTGTTCTTTTTCACAAATTGAATTATATTTGATCCCCCAAGTCGTAAGTGAACCAAGAAGATATCTCACTCGGAGTCGCTTGGGAGACAAGGGAGAAGCAGCAAACCGATTTTCGCCTTCTTCGTCCGAATGACCACGAACCACACAGGAAATACAATCGAGCTGATCGATCAATTCGCCCGGCTCGACCTCACTCGCCGGGAGCGCACCGGTATTCCGGAGGCGATCCTCGCTGAAGGCAAAAAGCCCGAGCAAGTCGTTGCGGCACTTCGCACGCTCGCCGAGAGGTCCGGCTTTGCCCTGGCAACCCGCGTGAGCGATGATTGCGCCAAAGCAATCGAAGATGCCCTCGGACCACACCTCCGTCTGACCGACAACAGACTCGCAAGAACGTTCATCGTGCAGCGGCATAATTATGAGTCGTCTTCGTCCGGAGGCGTCATCGCCGTGCTGGCCGCGGGCACCTCGGACATTCCCGTCGCCGAAGAAGCGCGGGTAACAGCCGAGGTGATGGGCTGTGAAGTCCTTGCTCACTACGACGTCGGAATCGCCGGCATCCACCGGCTGATGGAGCCGCTGAAGGATCTTTTGGATCGGGACGTCTCCGCTGTGGTCGCAGTTGCCGGGATGGAAGGGGCGCTTCCGTCGGTCGTACGAGGTCTCGTTCCGGTCCCCGTCATCGGTGTGCCCGTCAGTACCGGGTATGGATACGGTGGCAAAGGGAAAGCGGCGCTTATGACGATGCTGCAATCGTGCGCACCCGGACTGACGGTTGTGAATATCGACAACGGATTCGGTGCCGGAGCGACGGCAGCGCTCATCGCAAATCGAGTTGCACAAGCCAAGAGATCTTCGAGCCAATGACCGGAAAGAAATCGATCATGAAAGCAGGAAGAGTCTCGTCCTCTCGCCCCCTGATCGGCATCATCATGGGAAGTGCGTCGGATGCCGAACACCTGGAGGCGGCCAGAGAGACGCTCAAGGAATTCGGAGTTCCGTTTGAGTTCAAAGTGGTATCGGCGCACCGGACTCCGGACCACATGTTCCGCTACGCGGAAGAAGCGGAGGCGAGAGGTATCGAGGTCATCATCGCCGCCGCAGGAGGAGCAGCGCATCTCCCGGGAATGACGGCGTCGAAAACCACGCTCCCCGTCATCGGCGTGCCGATAAAATCCAAAGCACTCAATGGAATCGATTCCCTTCTGTCCATTGTTCAGATGCCGTCAGGAATCCCTGTCGCGACCGTTGCGATTGACGGCGCGGCCAATGCGGCGCTTCTTGCCTTGAGAATCCTCGGAGGAAAGTATCCCGAGATTCGGAAAAGACTCGAGCGATATCGCAAAGCTCTTGAAGGCAAAGTGCTGAAGATGAAGGTGTGATCGAACGACCTACCGCAGTAATCGCAGACGTAGATTCTCGGCAACTATTCAGCCGCAAGACACTGAGGTGAGGGCCTGATGCTGGTGAAGTCCTTCTGCCTCTTGTTGTGTTCGTCTCATCCAAGAATCGCAAGAAAGCATGACGAAGCAAATCCACCCGCCCGCCGCCATCGGCATTATCGGCGGCGGACAACTGGGAATGATGGTCGTACGGGAAGCCCAACGGATGGGATACCGGAGTGTAGTGTGGGATCCCGATCCCGACTGCCCCGCCTCCCGTCTCGCGGATGAGACCATTACGGCTTCCTTCGGCGATCGGGAAGCCGCCGGCAGGCTTGCTTCTGCCGCAGACGTTGTCACGTACGAATTCGAAAATGTCGACCCGGAGATTGTCGAGTGGCTTGAGGAGTCGAAGATCGTTTTTCCCGGCAGTGCGATCCTGCGGATTGCCCAGCACCGCCGCAGTGAAAAAGACCGGCTACAGAAGAGGGGGTTCCCGACCGTCACGTTTCAGGCCGTCGAGAGCAGACAGGAACTTCGCTCTGCAATTGAGAGCATCGGCTTGCCGGTTGTTGTGAAGAGTGCAACAGCGGGGTACGACGGCAAGGGTCAGACCGTTCTCCGCACGCAGGAGGAGGCAGAAGCTCTTCTCGGTCGAACGAAGGAACCACTGACCGAGTGTGTAGTTGAGCAGTTCATAGACCTCGAATCCGAGCTGTCGGTTGTAGCGGTTCGCGGGAAAGACGGAGCAGTAACGAGCTTTCCGGTGTGCGAGAATGTCCATCGCGAGAACATCCTTCACACCACCACCGTCCCGACTCACGTCGCGCCTGCCATTCAGAACAAGGCGATAGAGATTGGGCGTTCGATCGTAGAGTCGTTCAACATCGTTGGCGTGCTTTGCACGGAGATGTTCGTGACGAAGGAGGGGAACCTGTT